>CAZPYF010000046.1:0-12729 GCA_964590015.1 uncultured Burkholderiaceae bacterium | reverse complement strand
TACGTTCAGGCCGCCGCAGGCATCGTGGCGGATTCCGACCCCGAAAAGGAATGGCAGGAAACCGAGGCCAAGGCGCGCGCCGTGTTACGGGCGGCCGAACAAGTCCAGCACGGCCTGGACGAACCCATCTGACGGCGCCGCACCTACGCGATACTCGGAGAACATCATGTTACTCATGCTCGACAACTACGATTCCTTCACCTACAACCTCGTACAGTATTTCGGCGAACTCGGCGAAGATGTGCGCACCTACCGCAACGACCAGATCACCATCGAAGAGATCGAGGCACTGAACCCCGACCGCATCTGCGTGTCGCCCGGCCCCTGCACGCCCGCACAGGCCGGCATCTCAATCGACGTGATCAAGCATTTTTCGGGCAAGCTGCCCATATTGGGCGTGTGCTTGGGGCACCAAGCCATCGGCGCCGCCTTCGGTGGCGACGTGGTGCGCGCACGTGAACTGATGCACGGCAAGGTCTCGGCCATCACACACGAAGGCACCGATGTCTTCGCCGACTTGCCTTCGCCGTTCACGGTCACACGCTATCATTCCCTTGCCGTCGCCCGCGATACCCTGCCCGACTGCCTTGAGGTTACCGCCCAGACCGCCGACGGTGAAATCATGGGTCTGCGTCACACATCGCTTCCTGTGTACGGCGTGCAGTTCCACCCGGAATCCGTCCTCAGCGAGCACGGCCACGCTCTTCTCAAGAACTTCCTGAACATCAAAGCCTGACTACGCCCATGACCATCACCACCTCCGAAGCGCTGGTACGCTGCATCGAGCATCGCGAAATCTTCCACGACGAAATGCTGCATCTCATGCGGCTGCTGATGCGCGGCGAAGTGCCGGCGCCCACGGCTGCCGCGCTGCTCATGGGCCTGCGCGTGAAAAAGGAAACGGTCGGCGAAATCACCGCCGCTGCACAAGTCATGCGCGAATTCGCCCTGCCCGTGCCGGTCGCCGACCCGGCCAACTTGCTGGATATGTGCGGCACGGGCGGCGATGGCTCGAATACCTTCAACATCTCGACCGCAGCCATGTTCGTAGCGGCGGCCGCCGGCGTGAAGATCGCCAAGCACGGCAACCGCAGCGCTTCGTCGTCGTCGGGCAGCGCCGACGTTCTGGAAGCCCTGGGTATCAACATCAACATGTCGCCCGAACAGGTGGCCGAGAGCATTGAAGAAACCGGCATCGGTTTCATGTTCGCGCCCGCCCACCACGGCGCCATGAAGAACGTGGCGGCCGTGCGCAAGGAGCTGGGCGTACGCACCATTTTCAACATTCTGGGGCCGCTTACCAATCCGGCAAATGCGGCGAATCAGCTCATGGGCGTGTTCCACCCCGACCTAGTCGGCATTCAGGTGCGCGTACTGGAGCGGCTCGGCGCACGGCATGTGCTCATTGTCCATGGCAAAGACGGCATGGACGAAGGCTCGCTGGGCGCCGCCACGATGGTGGGCGAACTGAAAGACGGCGTCATTCGCGAATACGAGATCCATCCTGAAGATTTCGGCGTCGCCATGGTGTCGAATCGCAGCATCAAGGTATCGAACCGCGACGAATCGGCGGCGCTCATCAGGGGTGCGCTCGATAACGTTGAAGGCGCAGCGCGTGATATCGTTGCCTTGAACGCCGGCCTCGCCATCTATACCGGAGACAAGGCCGCCTCTATAGAAGAAGGCCTCAAGACTGCCTACGAATGCCTGCGTAACGGTGCGGCACGCGAAAAGCTGGAAGAGTTCCGCCGCCATACGCAAAAGGTGTGTGCATGAACGACATACTCGCCAAGATACTGGAAACCAAGAAAGCCGAGGTAGCTACGGCGCGGCAGATGCGCAGCGAATCCGACCTGCTGCGCGAAGCCAAAAGCCGCAAAGATCTGCGCGGCTTCACCCGTGCGATCGAAGATCGCATCGCACGCGGCAAGCCCGGCATCATTGCCGAAGTGAAGAAGGCATCGCCGTCGAAGGGCGTGATCCGCGAACACTTCAACCCGGCCGAAATCGCAACGTCGTATGCGGCACACGGTGCCGCCTGCCTGTCGGTGCTCACCGACGTACAGTATTTCCAGGGCTCGTACGATTATCTGCGCCAGGCGCGTGCGGCGTGCTCGCTGCCCGTGCTGCGCAAGGACTTCATGATCGATCCGTACCAGATCATCCATGCACGGGCCATCGGCGCAGACTGCATCCTTCTCATCGTGGCCGCACTCAGCCCTTCACAACTGAAAGAATTCGAGTCGCTGGCAACGGAACTGGGCATGGATGTGCTGGTCGAGGTGCATGATCAGGCTGAACTCGAAGTGGCGCTACAGCTCAATACCACGCTTGTGGGCATCAACAACCGCAACTTGCGCACGTTCGAGACCTCACTGAATACCACTCTCGAGTTGCTGCCTCTCATCCCGCAGGGCAAACGTGTAGTCACGGAAAGCGGCATTCTGGCGTCGGAAGATGTCAAGTTAATGCGCGATAACGGTGTTGAGGCCTTCCTCATCGGCGAAGCTTTCATGCGCGCAGCCGACCCTGGCGTGGCCCTGCAAGAGCTTTTTCAGCCGGCGTGAGCGAGTGCAATGACTGCTCTTGAAATGCAGTCTTCCGACTGCGTGCTCTGCGACGAGGACGGCGGCCGACTGCTCTGGCGCAACGATAGCCTGCGCGTGGTGGCCGTTGACGACGAGCTGCCCGGTTATACCCGCGTGATTCGCCGCTCGCACCAACCCGAAATGACAGACCTCAGCACGCGCGAGCAGCACGAGCTCATGCTGGCCGTCTTCCTTGTAGAAGGGGTGCAGCGGCAGATTCTGCAAGCACACAAGGTGAACCTGGCTTCGCTGGGCAACATGACCCCTCATTTGCATTGGCACATTGTGCCTCGTTGGCGCGACGACCCATGGTTTCCCGATAGCATCTGGGCGCCGCGCCGGCCGGCTGCCGAATCGGCTGTCACAGCGTGGCAGACACGGCGCGCAGCGCTCGCCGACCTGTTGCCCGCTTATGAGGCGGCTCTGCACGCCGCCTTGAGGCCGCTGTGACGCAAGATCTGTTCGACACCCAAGACAACCGGCTCCGGGAGCTGCCCAGCAAGCAGCTGCTCGACCTGCACCCCGACTGGCGGGCAGTGCTCGATACCGCACCCGTACGCGCCGCACTTGAACGGCTCGATCAGTACCTGGAAGCCCGGCTCGCTGCAGGTGTTGCGATGTATCCACGACGAATCTTTCGAGCATTGGAATCGCTCACGCCGCAAGATGCCCGCGTCGTCATATTGGGGCAAGACCCCTATCACGGGCCGGGCCAGGCACAGGGCCTCGCCTTTTCCGTACCTGATACCTGCCGCACGCCGCCCAGCCTGCGAAACATGTTCAAGGAACTTGCCACTACGTACCCTGACCGCCCCTTACGACGACGCAATGATTTGTCGGATTGGAGCCAACAGGGCGTGCTGCTGCTGAACACCAGCCTTACGGTCGAGCACGGCATCGCCGGATCACACGCGCGCAAGGGGTGGGAAATCGTTACGCATGCGCTCATCGACGCGGTGGCCCGTACACCCCGCCCTAAGGTATTCATGTTGTGGGGCAACCACGCACAGAGCATGCAGCCGCAAATTGAAGCGGTGGCGCAAGACTTCCTGATCTTGCGAGCCAATCATCCTTCACCGCTTTCGGCCGCACGCCCGCCGCGGCCCTTTCTGGGCTGCGGCCATTTTGCTCAGGCGAATGCGTGGCTGAACCAGCACGGCGAACCCGAAATAGACTGGGTGCCTTCCCCCGATATGTGCACTTGACGATATTTTTTCGACAAGGCTGTCTTTGTAGGGGTTTTCCATATATAATTATGGGCTGCATTCCACTTTGTGTCGGCATGAGTTGCAGTATGCCGTACACCATCGCACCCTGACCTTCCAGTACCTAGCCGGTTTACGGCGCATGCCATGTGCATCCGGGTTGATTGGGTCGGCACGATGATCCACTCAACAGCGCTTCGCACCGCGCTCTGCGGTCGTGCGCACATGCACCGCCTCTTACGGCAAAGGTATTCATGTCTTTCGAATCACTAGGGCTCTCTAGCGCCCTGATGTCGGCGCTCGACCGTGCCGGCTTTACAGAACCCACTCCCGTTCAGGCCGCCGCCATTCCGCGCGCGCTGACCGGCGAAGATCTGATGGTGTCTGCACAGACCGGTAGCGGCAAGACTGCCGCGTTCATGCTTCCCGTTCTGAACCGCATCGTCAACCAGCCCTCTAATAAGGGTACCGGCGTACAGGTATTGGTTCTGACCCCTACCCGCGAACTCGCCTTGCAGGTGGCCGAAGCCACGCGCGTCTATGGTGCCGGCATCCCCGGCTTGCGCATCGCTACCGTAGTGGGCGGCATGCCTTACGGCGCCCAGATCAAAGCGCTGTCGCGCCGCGTTGACGTGCTTGTGGCCACACCTGGCCGCCTGATCGATCACATCCAGACCAAGCGTGTGAATCTGTCGACCGTTAGCACGCTCGTGCTCGACGAAGCCGATCGCATGCTCGACATGGGCTTCATTGAAGAAATTGAATCGATCATCGCCCGTACGCCGGCCGATCGTCAGACGCTGCTGTTCTCGGCCACGCTCGACGGCACTGTTGCTCAGTTGGCTACGCGCATGATGCGCAACCCGTCGCGCCTGGAGCTCTCCGGCCAGAAGCAACGCCACGAGAACATCAGCCAGACACTGCTGTACGCCGACGACGGCTCACACAAGCTGCGCCTGCTGGATCACCTGCTGCGCGATACGGAACTCGACCAGGCGATCGTTTTCACGTCCACCAAACGTGGCGCCGACGACCTGGCCGGCTACCTGAGCGAACAGGGGTATGTGGCGGCCGCCTTGCATGGCGACATGAACCAACGCCAGCGCACCCGTACGCTCGGCCTGCTGCAACGCGGCAAGCTGCGTATTCTGGTGGCCACCGACGTTGCCGCTCGCGGTATCGACGTGCAAGGCATCAGCCATGCCTTCAATTACGACCTGCCCATGCAGGCCGAAGACTACGTGCACCGTATTGGCCGTACCGGCCGCGCCGGTCGTAATGGCCAAGCCTATACGTTGGCTGTTCACGCCGAACGCCACAAGATCCGCCGCATCGAACACTTCATCGGCCGCAGTATTCCGATGGAAGAAATCGCCGGCCTCGAACCGCAACGCAAGGCGCAACGCAGCTTCGGCGGCAAGCGCCCCGGCAATGGCAGCGGTTACCGTGGTGCCGCAAATGGCGCCCGACGCGAAGGCTATGCACCCGGCCGACCACAAGGCGACAAGCCCGAGTGGAAATCCGACCGCAAGCCCGGTGCCAAGCCTGAATGGAAAGCTGGCGCCAAGCCGGAGTGGAAGGCCGGTGGCAAACCCGAGTGGAAAGCCGGCGCTAAGCCTGAATGGAAGGCCGGTGGCAAACCGGAATGGAAAGCAGGTGCCAAGCCCGAGTGGAAGGCCGACCGCAAGCCGGTAGACGGCGCGCGCAGCAGCACCAGCCGCCCCGCAGGCCCCCGCAGTGCCGATCGCAGCCCGGCTCCGCGCCGCAGTGATCGCCCGCAGCGCAGCGCTGCCCGCTTCTAAGCGGTTCAGACTGTCGATGTAGGCATCGGCGCCGGCTCTCAACAAGAGGGCCGGCGCCGATTTACTTACAGCCCTCTGCCGGTCGACTTGGCCGGCGCGGTATAGTACGAGGCCATGAAGCAGATCATTAATCGGCCTTTTCTGCTGGCCCTGTTCCTGTCTTTGCCGCTATGGATCGTGTTCGGTAACTTTATCGTCGCGCTCATGGCGGCATTGCTGTTTTCGTTTCTGCTTTCCATGGCAAATGCCCTGCTAACGATGCGAAATCGTAAGCCCGACACAACGGCCCCACGCCCTCCGGCAGCCGATTCCGAGTCGGGCCGGCCTGACGCGCATCCACCGCGCCCCTCGCCCGAGACGAAAGACGTCGAATGAATCTTCCCCAGCCACTTCCCGCGCCCAGCTATCCCACCGGGCTGCCGACCCCTGACGACGATAGTGTTGCCCATAGCCGGCGTGTAGAGCAGCATCTGCTTGAAGCGATCAACGGCACCCCCGACGGCTTTCTGCCGTTCGAAGCCTGGATGGCGGAAATACTCTATGCCCCCGGCCTGGGGTACTACACCGCCGGCAATACCAAATTCGGCAGCGCTCTGCCTACAGGCGACTTCACCACCGCACCCGAGATGACGCCCGTGTTTGGGCAAGTTCTCGCGCGACAGGTGGCCGAGATCCTAAACTCGGCCGGCACCCCTACCGTCCTGGAATTCGGGGCCGGTACAGGGGCCCTTGCCGCTGCGTTGATTCCTGCGTTACAGGCACTGGGCATTACCGTCGAATACCAGATACTCGAGGTGTCGGCCGACCTCAAAGCCCGCCAGGCCGAACGCCTGAAGGCTTGGTCGGAACAGGTCACATGGCTCGATGCGCTGCCCGCCGGCTTTGAAGGCTGCGTGCTCGCCAACGAAGTGCTCGATGCGATGCCGGTCACCTTGTTCCGGTGGAACGAGGCCGGCCAACTCACCGAGCTGGGCGTGCAGGCAGTGCCCGATGCCCAACGGCCATTCACCTGGGCCGAACGCCCGGCCCGCCCCGAGCTGCTGGCCACCGTGGCCGAGCGCATGCCGCCATTGCCCGGCTATCGATCTGAAATCAATCTACAGGCCGAGGCCTGGGTGCGGCAACTGGGGAACTGGCTGAAGCGCGGTGCCGCGCTGCTCATCGATTATGGCTTTCCGCAGCGCGAGTACTATCACCCGCAGCGGGCCGATGGAACGTTGATGTGCCACTTCCGCCACCATAGCCACGACCAGCCTTTAGTGCTTGCAGGAATCCAGGATGTGACGGCGCACGTTGATTTCACGGCCATGGCCGACGCCGCATTAGCCGGTGGGCTCGACGTTCTGGGTTACACGTCGCAGGCGCGCTTCCTGTTGAATGCCGGCCTGCCGTCGGTACTTGAAGATCTGGTCGCCCGCCCCGATTCATCAGCATCGCAAGCCGATCTGTCTGCGGTGCAGAAGCTGGTTTCCGAAGCAGAAATGGGTGAGCTGTTCAAAGTCTTGGCAGTAGGCCGCGATATTGATCCGCCGCTGATCGGTTTCGTTCACGGAGACCGGCGCGACATGCTGTAGCTCGGTTATTTGTTGTAGCCGCTGCGCCGCTATGGTTCGAACAGCGCTTCCAGCGCTTGCAGCCGCGCAGCGCGTACCGCCTCCGGAATCTTCCCGGGTTCGCGGCATTTTCGAGCAATGACACCGGCATCCACGCCGCGCATCGTTTCGGCCCGCTGCAACCATGCCGCCTCGTCGAATTCCCGCACGCACGCACACGCTTTCAGCATCTCGTGAAATCGTTCGGGTTTACGCAACACATCGCAGCGCTCCATGAGCGCCAAAGCGGTGGCGGCGTCGATCGAATCCAGACGCGCCAATATTTCGGGCAACAACACGGCTTGCGCTACGCATTCCGAAGGCGCACGTAGCGCGCGGCCCATCGACTCGCGTTCCGGCGAAAGGTGGCACAGAATGGCGTAGCGGGAAGCGAGCGGCAGACGCCGGGTGTGCGCGCGATGCAAGGCATCTGCGAGCGCGGGCTCATAAACCAGCTGCGGCGTGATGCGCGCCAGGGCGCCCGTCTGCTCCAGCACCTCGAACATGCGCCCCGGCTGTTCAGCCATGAGCCCCTTGGCCAATTCCTGCCAGACCCGTTCTGCAACGAGCGCATCGACTTCGCCCGATTCCACTAGTTGCCGAGCCAGTTCCATGGTTTCAGGCGCCACGGTGAAGTCGGGGAATCGTGCCGCAAAGCGCGCCAGGCGCAACAGCCTTACCGGGTCTTCGGTAAACGCCGAGCCAACATGGCGCAGCACGCGAGCCTCAAGGTCGGCGATGCCGCCACACGGGTCGACCAGCGTGCCGTCGGCATGCCGGGCAATGGCATTAATGGTGAGGTCGCGACGCTGCAGGTCGTCTTCCAGCGTTACGTCGCGGCCGGTATGGAAAGTAAACCCTTTGTAGCCACGGCCGGATTTTCTTTCGGTGCGCGCCAGTGCAAACTCTTCTTTGCTGCGCGGGTGCAGGAACACGGGAAAGTCACCGCCTACGGGAATGAATCCGCGTGCGGCCATCTCTTCCGGTGTGCTGCCCACCACCACCCAGTCGCGATCGCCGGCCGGCAGATTCAGGAGGGCGTCGCGTACCGCGCCGCCCACCACGAATGCCTGCAAGCCCTGCAAAGCAGGGTCATTGGCAGCCTGGTCACTCATGGCAAGGCGACCTTGCGATTCGGCGCCGGCGACACGGTACCCAACCGCTCTTTCAGAAGCTGCGGCTGGCCGGTAAACAAGGTGGCGTAATACACAGCGTTCGACATCACGTTCTTCACGTACAGCCGAGTTTCGGTGAACGGGATGGTTTCTGCGAAGATGGCGCCCTCAACCGGGGCCGCCAGCTTGGCACGCCACTGTACAGGGCGCCGTGGCCCGGCGTTATAACCCGCCGTGGCCAGCACTTCCGAACCGTTCAGATCGTCGAGCACCATACGCAGATAATTGGTGCCCAAGATCGTATTGACCTCGAACTCATTCACGCGCGACGGATGAAAGTCTTTCATGCCGATCTTGCCGGCCACCCATTTCGCAGTGGCGGGCATGAGCTGCATCAGGCCCGACGCCCCGACCCTGGAGCGGGCGTCGGTAATGAAGCGCGACTCCTGCCGGATCACGCCATACACCCACGCCGGGTCGAGATTGATCTGGCGCGCTTTCTCGGAGACCTCGCCCGAGAAGGGGGCAATAAAGCGTTGTGTCAGGTCGACCTCGCGTTCGGTACGCAGCGACGTGTTCACCACCCGATCATAAATATGCTTCTCGCGCGCCAGCTCGGCGGCCGCCAGAATCTCGCGATCATTCATGCCACGCAGATTGAAGTTCCATTCGGGCACGGCTTCAGGGCGCCAGCCCAGCTGGAATAGCGCCACGGCACGCTGAAGACCGGGATGGTTACGCGCGGCTTGAAGTTCGGCTTCGGTAAGGGGCGCGGGAGCGGGCGGCATGGCTTGCGGGCCACCGAGTTCTTCGCTGGCCAGCAAGCCGTAGAAGCTCAGGTCGTGCGCGATTGAACGGTAGTGCTCAACAGCCGCCTTCTCGTTGCCCAACGCCTGCAAGGCACGGGCATACCAGTAGACCCAGACCGGTTCAGCCGCTTGCCGGGCCGACATACGCCGCACCGCCTTGGATACTTGGTTCCAATCAATGGCGGGTTGGCGTAGCTCGGCACGCACATGCCAGGCATGGTTGTAGTCGGTCATGCGGAAGTTGCCCGACTTGCGGTACCACTGCGCCGCATCGAGCTCTACATTCAAGGCAGCCACCAGCCCGAACTGGCTCCACACCCACTCCATATACGGGCGGGCGAGCTTGCCTTCCCAGTTCTTTTCCACCCAAGCCGCGTTCTCGAGCCGCTTGTCGCCATAGGCGAGACGGGAAAGCGCAATAGCCGTGAGCTCCAACTGCGCCGGGCTGCGTGGCTCGGCTCGCCCTTCGAGCCACTTGCGTGGATTCGACATAATGGCGGTGTAATCGCGCATCTGCGCGCCGTCGAACATCACGGCGGCCAACCGGCGCGACGTCTTGTGCCGGTTTGTCTCGAGCGATGCCCGCAGCAGGCCTTGAACATCGCTCCACCCCACTGCCCGGCGTTCATAGAACTGGTCGAGCATGGCCCAGCACGCCGCGTTCGCCTCGAAGGCGTCGGTCGCGTCGGCCGGCCGAATCTTGCGCCCGCTCATATGTTCCGCCATGAGCAGCGTGCAACGAATCTGTGAATTGTCGGCGGTGACGGGTGCCAGCGCCAGAACCTGCTCGTAATCGCCGGCGCGGCCGGCCGCGACCAGCCATTCGCCCTTCAGGCGATCGGCCAGATAGGCATCTTGATTACGGGCGAAAAACGCTTGAATGTCGTCTTCAGGAATGGGCTGGGCCGGGTCGAGCAGCCGCTGACGCAAAGACCAATAGCGCACGTACGACCCCAGCACGGGGTCACGGTCAGCTTGGGGAACGAGGGCGCGCACGCGGTCCCACTGTTTGGCCTGCATCGCAGACCGCGCCTGCTCTACGGCCTCGCGCGCCTCGGGTGGTACGATGACCCGTACGGGTTCAGGCTCGCTCGCCGGGCGCTGCGCCACCAAGGTCTGACGCAGATCGACATTGCTCATGACCGCGTCGACCTGAGCCGTGTCGGTTCGAGGCGAGCCGCAGGCAGCCATGCCCACCAAGCACATCAGTATTGCTGCACCGCGCCGAGCCCGCATGAGCGTCGTGGCCCGACCGCCGCCCTTCGCCATGGTTTGCCGATACATTGGCCTATTGGCTATCATCTTCCATCCTTCTACCACTCACCGCCATGAACGAGAACAAAGAGAATAACGCAGTACAACTGCGCACGCGACTCAAAGCACTGCGAGCCGCGCAAAACCCGCTCGAAAGCAATCGCGGTGCCTTGTTGATCAGGGGGCGGCTCTACACCTGGCTCGCCACCAATGTGACTCGTCTACGCGAAGAAAACCGCCCGCTGCCGCGTCAGATCGCCGGTTTTTGGTCGATGCCCGAAGAGCCGCAGTTAACGCCGCTACTACGTCAGTGGGTCGAGGAAGACGGTTATCAGGTTTCGCTGCCTGTCGTCACCGCCCCGAACGCCCCGTTGGCGTTTCATTGCTGGGAGCCCGACGCCCCCATGCGTGAAGGCGCGTATGGCATTCAGGAACCCATCGGCGAACTCGCGCCGCCGCCCGATATCGTGCTGGTACCTACGTTGGGCTACACCCGCGAAGGTGATCGCGTGGGTTACGGCAGCGGCTACTATGATCGCACGCTGGCGGCATTAAAAGAAGCCGGGCATCCGTTTGTGAGCATTGGTATCGCCTGGGCCACGGGCGACCTGAGCGGCACCGGCCACCAGCCGCAATCGCACGACATGCAGCTCGACGGCGTGCTCACTGACAAGGGCTGGGCGAAGCCCGCACCCAACCTGTGAAACGGGGCCGGCCACTAAGCCCGGCCCCTTCCAACTCACGACACTGAAAGCCGCTGCCACACCGCGAGCGTGGCGTCTGCGTTATTCAGCGTGTAGAAGTGCAAGCCTGGCGCCCCTTGATCAAGCAGGCGTTGCGACATCTCGGCCACGAAATCGGTGCCGAAGGCCCGTAACGAAGCCAGATCATCGCCGAAATCCACCAGACGCGCTTCGAGCCAGCGCGGAATCTCGGCTCCGCACATGTTTGAAAATCGCGCCAACTGCTTGTGGTTGGTGATGGGCATGATACCGGGCACGATGGGAATATCGACACCCTTTGCCTGGACCCGATCTACAAAATCGAAATACGCATCGACATTGAAGAAATACTGCGTGATCGCGCCGTCGGCACCTGCCTTTACCTTCCCCACGAAATGCTCGAGGTCCTTGCTGGCACTGCCGGCTTGTGGGTGCACCTCGGGGTAAGCAGCCACTTCGATATGAAAGGCATCGCCGCTGTGTTCGCGAATCAGGCTAACCAGTTCATCGGCATAATGCACTTCACCCGGATAGCGCCCCATACCTGAAGGCAAATCACCGCGCAGCGCCACAATGCGGCGGATACCCTGCGCACGATAGTCGTCGAGAATCTCGGTGAGTTCCGCCCGGCTGGAACCAATGCACGAAAGATGCGGTGCAGTGTCGCAACCCAGCGATTGCATGAGTTTCACCGTATCGGCCGTACCGGCACGGGTGGAGCCACCCGCACCATAGGTAACGCTCACGTAGGCGGGATTGTGCGCGACCATGCGCCGCGCCGCCTCCGCCAACTTCTGCCGCGCGGGTTCTTCGCGAGGGGGAAAAAATTCCAGGCTGATTGTTTTTTGAGCCGTCATTGCACCAACAGCCTCGAAAGCAAGCCGGAAATCAGGCTATAGACGATGGCGCCGGCCAGCGCCCACCAGAAGCCCGTTACCTGAAAGCCTTTCAAGATCGAGCCGGCAAACCAGAACACCAAGGCGTTGAGCACCAGCAGGAATAATCCCAGTGTGACCACGGTGATCGGCAACGTAAGCAGAATAAGGAAGGGCTTGACCAACGTGTTGAGCAGGCCCAATACCAACGCTGCGATCAATGCGGCGCCGAACGACGCCACATTGATGCCGGGCAGCAAATAGGCCACGATCAGCAGCGCAACGGCGTTGAGTATCCAGACAAGTATGAGTCCCATGGCAACCTCAATAGCGGTAGTGGTCGGGCTTGAAGGGGCCTTCGACCGGCACGTTGATATACGCCGCTTGGTCTGGGCGCAGCTCGGTAAGGTTTACACCCAGCTTCTTCAGATGCAGGCGGGCCACTTTTTCGTCGAGCGGCTTCGGCAGCACGTACACCTTGCCGGCTTCGTACTGATCGCCGCGCGTGAAGAGTTCGATCTGCGCTATGGTCTGGTTGGTGAACGACGCCGACATCACGAAGGAGGGGTGGCCGGTGGCGCAGCCCAGGTTCACGAGGCGGCCCTTGGCCAGCAAAATAATGCGCTTGCCGTCGGGGAAGATAACGTGATCGACCTGCGGCTTGACCTCTTCCCACTGCAACTCTTCAATGCCGGCAACATCGATCTCGTTGTCGAAGTGGCCGATATTGCACACGATGGCCTGGTCTTTCATGCGCTCCATGTGCT
>CAZPYF010000045.1:8430-13085 GCA_964590015.1 uncultured Burkholderiaceae bacterium | reverse complement strand
AGCGATCAGCTTCCCACGGTATGGGCGCTGTAAACGTCATCGCGAGCCAATACCGGAATTGCGGGTACTTGCCGATGACCCGGATACGCAGGGTATGAGAGTCGATGGCCTCGACACCCTCAAAGCTGTGCTCGCGCAAATCGAGCCACGGCGAGCGCCCCGGCGATTGCTGAGCGCCGGCGGCATCCATCGCCTTCAGGTGTTCACCGTATTCGCGCATGCCCACCACATGTTCCGCCATGACACCGAATATCGGCGAGATCACACGGGGGCTGGCAAGGCGCCGAAATGCGTAGACATAGTCGTCGGCCACAAGCTCGCGCGTGCCGGTTTGCGAGAACTCTGCGATCGCGTAGCGGCCCGATATCTCTTCGGGCGACAACGGCCAATACAGCGGCTCGCCATTGGCATCTTGAGCGAACGCCGGATGCGGCTGATAAAGGATGCCTCGCTGAATCGGGATGTCATACACACTCACCGCCACCTCTTGGCCGCTGACGTCGGGCGCCAGCTCGCGGCCTTCGGCATCGTAGTACCTGGGCTGCACCACTTCCAGCGCGGTTTTTGGTATGAGCTCGTAGGGCCGCTTCAAATAGTGATAGCCATATAACGGCTCGTATATCGAGTACGTGAAGGGAGTTTCGTCGGTGGAGTAGGAGCTGGCCGGGTCGAGATACTTGGGCGAACGCTGCGTAAAGGCGGTATGCAACACATTCTGCGCGGCCTCATCGCGCGCATACGGGCTGTTCACGGGCTCATTGGTACAGCCGGCCACTACGAGCACCAACAGCGCCGCCAGGCATGCCAGCAGATTCGAGTGCCACGCCCGCGTGCGCACGGTCGGTAATGACGGGCTTCGACTCAGCATGCCGCCCTCCACGCCCGTTCAAGCAATTGAGTCGTTGCGCGAGAAGACATACCCGTTCCGAGTGCCGGGCCCTGCCCGGGCATGCCGCCGGTGGGCAAGCGGGTGGAGATGAAGGCGTCAGCGATTTCCGGCGCCGCATGCTTACGCAGCAACACGGCCTGCACCAGCACCACCAATGTACCGGCCAGACGCCGGGCCGCCGCCTCTTGTTCAGGGCCGGCAGCGCGCAGCTCGGTCTGTATCGCTTCGATATGGCCGCGTAGAGTGTTGTCGCTGGAACCATCACGCAGCCATCCGAGCAAGGCCTCGGCCAGCTCCGGGTGCCGATTCAGGGCGCGAAGCACGTCGAGACACATCACGTTTCCAGAGCCTTCCCAGATGGAGTTCACAGGCGCTTCGCGGTAAAGACGCGCAAGGTCATGCGTTTCCACATAACCGTTACCTCCCAGCACTTCCATGGCTTCCGCAACGACAGGGATTGCGCGTTTGCATACGTGAAACTTCGCAGCGGGTGTCACGATGCGGGCAAATGCCTGATCGACAAGGCTGCCCGAGGCGCCCTCACCCACGGCGCGCGCCAGCTGCATGCCCAGCGCGACCGCCGCTTCCACCTCAAGGGCTATATCGGCCAGAACCGATCGCATGAGTGGCTGCCGCAGCAAGGGCTGGCCGAACGCGACGCGATGTTGCGCATGGTGTATGGCTTGCACGAGGGCGGCGCGCATGAGTGCTGTACTGCCCAATACACAATCGACCCGGGTATAGCCCGCCATTTCCACAAGCGTGGCGATGCCGCGCCCGGGCTCACCTACCGGCAAGCCCCAGGCATCCAGGAATTCGGCTTCTGCGCTAGCGTTCGAGCGATTACCCAGTTTGTCTTTCAATTGGTTTAGCCGCACGGCATTGCGGCGCCCGTCGGGCAGCCGGCGTGGCACATAGAAACAGGTGGGTGCATCGTCGAGCAGTGCGAGCACCAGGTGGGCGTCGGAGTTCGGCACAGACATGAACCACTTGTGCCCCACCAACCGGCATGCGCCTTCCGCGTCGCCGCTAATCGGGGTGGCACGCGTGGTAATGCGGCGCAAGTCGGAGCCGCCCTGCTTTTCCGTAAGCCCCATGCCGATCAGCATGCCCCGCTTGGCGGTGACCGGCACATCCGCGTCGTCGTAATGTCGAGAAGTCAGCGTAGGCAGCAGAGACACAAACCACGGTTCGCGGGCGAGAATGGGCTGCGCGGCAGCCGTCATGGTGAGGGGGCACAACGTACCGGCCTCGATCTGGCCATGCATTAAAAACGCGGCTGCACGCGCCGCTGATGCGCCATCATGCAGGCCCTGGCCGACGCCCAGCGCGAGGAACTCATGCCACCCCGGGTGAAAGACGACTTCGTCGATGCGAATACCCCGGCGGTCATACGCCTGCAGCTGCGGCGGATGACGGTCGATGGCGCCCGCCAGTGCGATAATGCGGGCTTGGCCCAGCGCCCGGCCGTAATCCGACAACTCTGCCACGGCGCCTTGCGCGCCTTCGCGCACTACCGCCTCTTGCAGCGCGGTATCGGCGTCGTACAAGTTGTAGTCGGTCAGGTCGGGAACCTGGTTCGTGACTTCGTGAGTAGTCCATCCCATGTCGTGCCTCGTTGCCTCGCGTGTCACCGGCGCCGACTCGCAATGGCAGTCAAGGCCGGCCGGCTGCGGGAATGATACTACCTAAAGGATTGTCTGCTTGAGAACGCAAACCCTCATCATCACCGCAGCGCTGCTGCTTATGACCGGGGTGGCCACAGGCGCTTTCGGGGCGCACGGCTTGAAGGCACACGTCGGTGCCGACATGCTGGCCACCTGGCACACCGCCGTTCTATATCAGCTGACTCATGCGTTGGGGCTATTGGCCCTCGCAGGCCTGCAGCCTCATCTCAACCGCCGCCTCGCTTCCGCCGCCGCGCTGTTTCTGCTGGTGGGGATTCTTATTTTCAGCGGTAGCCTGTATGTGCTGGTTCTGAGCGGTATTCGAATGCTCGGTGCCATTACCCCAATCGGCGGCGTGTGCTTCATCATCGGTTGGCTGCTGGTCGCGCTGGCCGCTTGGCGCGCGCCGGGCTCGACCGGCCATCGCTGAAAACCTGCCGTACACACGTCAGAGCGACGGGCCCACACGGGTGGACCTTGCGCTCTGCGGCGGGCTCATGCCTAATAATGATGTATCCGTCCTACAGGAGACGTTATGTGGCATGAATATACTAGCGCCGAAACCGGAATCCAGGCCTTGGCCGACGACATCACTGCACGGATTCAGGCCTGCCTGCGTAACTCGGGGATGTGCACGCTGGCGGTATCGGGCGGGCGCTCGCCCATCCCTTTGTTTGAACAGCTCGCAGTCGCCGAACTCGACTGGCCCAAAGTGAACGTGCTGTTGGTCGACGAACGCTACGTTCCACCCGAACACGACGACAGCAACGAAGGCTTGGTCAGGCGCCACCTGCTTACAGGCCGCGCCGCCCATGCGCACTTCCTTGGGCTTTACCGGCCGGGCGCATCCATCGCGCAGGCAGTGGAAGCCGCCAACGACGAGTTTCGCCCCATCGATCTGGCGATACTGGGCATGGGCGACGATGGCCACACGGCGTCGTTGTTCCCCGGCGCGCGCCAGCTTCATGAGGCACTGGCGCCTCACGCGGCGCACTACTTGCATGTCACGCCGCCAGACGCCCCGCACGAGCGCATCACGTTGAGCCTGGCAGCCCTGCGCGCCTGCGGCCATCGCATCTTGCACATACCTGGGGCGCAGAAGCGCGACCTCCTTCGCGAAGCCGAGAAGAAAATCGACAAGCGGCTGCCCGTCAGCTTTCTTGCCGCAGACCCCGGAGTTTCACTAGATGTCTATTGGCACCCTTGAACGACCCATGAAGGTAGTCGGCGATATTGGCGGTACCCATATTCGATTTGCCTTGTGCCGCAGCGTGCACGACATCGGCCGGGTGTGGGTGCGGCGAACCACCGATTACCGCAATCTTGAAGGCCCCTTGCAGGAATATCTGGCGCAGGAAGGCATGCCGGCGGTGAAGACGGCCGTTATAGGCATTGCCAACCCGGTGAGCGGAGACCAGATTCGCATGACCAACGCCGACTGGTCCTTCTCGATTGAAGCCACCCGGCGCGGTCTGGGGCTCGATCATCTGGTGCTTTTGAATGATTTCTCGGCGCTCGCCCTGTCGATCCCACACCTGCCGGCCGACGAGCTTGAACTGATCGGCAGCGGCCAAGCCGTACGCAACACGCCTATCGGAATTCTGGGGCCGGGCACCGGCCTCGGTGTCTCGGGCCTGATTCCCACCAGCGAGGGCCAGTGGATCGCTCTGGCGAGTGAAGGCGGTCATACCAGTTTCTCGCCCTGCGACGAAACTGAGACGTGGTTATGGGAAGAAGCGCGCAAAGTCTATGGCCATGTCTCTACTGAACGGTTCTTGTCTGGCGCCGGCCTGCAGTTCATCCACCGCTGCTTGACGCGCCAGGCCGGGCTCGACACCGAAATGCTGGCGCCTGCCGACATCAGCAACCGCGCCCTTCAAGACAACTGCCCACACAGCTTGCGCACGCTTGATATTTTCTGCGCCATTCTGGGCACGGCCGCCGCCAACCTTGCGCTCACGCTCGGAGCCCGTGGCGGCATTTTTCTGGGTGGCGGGATCGTTCCGAAGCTGGGTGACTATTTCGCCCGCTCCCCCTTTCATGCTCGCTTCCACGACAAAGGCCGTTTCGGCGAATACCTGGCAGCGATTCCCGTGCAC
>CAZPYF010000045.1:0-8420 GCA_964590015.1 uncultured Burkholderiaceae bacterium | reverse complement strand
TCGTGGGCAGTGCCGCCCACCTGATACAGTAAGGCTTATGTCTACTGCCCCTGCCTTTACCGAAACGCCCTCTCGCGTCGAACTCGAACGCTTCGTCCGCGCGATGCCCAAAGCGGAACTGCATCTGCATATCGAAGGCACCCTCGAACCCGAATTGATGTTTCAGCTCGCCGAGCGCAATGGTGTAAGTCTGCCGTATGCCGATGTGGCCACATTGCGGGCGGCCTACCAGTTTCACGATTTGCAGTCGTTCCTCGACCTGTACTACGCCGGTACGCAGGTTCTGCAGACCGAGCGCGACTTTCACGACCTCACGGCTGCCTATCTGCAGCGCGCACGAGCCGACGGCGTCGTGCATGCCGAGATCATGTTCGACCCTCAGGCGCATATCGCGCGGGGAGTCGCCCTTGAAACGGTGTTTGCCGGTATTGCCGGCGCTCTGCGAGAGGCTCGCAACGAATACGGGCTCACAAGCGTGCTGATTCTGAGCTTTCTTCGCCATTTGTCTGAAGACGACGCAATGGCGACCCTCGAGGCCGCTCTTCCATTGCGTGAACAGTACGCCGATCTGTGGAAGGCGGTGGGGCTCGACTCGTCGGAACTCGGTCATCCGCCCAGCAAATTCACGCGCCTATATTCTCGTTGCCGTGACCTCGGTTTCCGTCTGGTGGCCCATGCCGGCGAGGAAGGGCCGCCCGAGTATGTGTATGAAGCGCTCGATTTACTGGGTGTTGAGCGCATCGACCACGGCGTGCGCAGTGAAGAAGATCCTGCGCTGATGCAACGCATTATCGACGAGGCGATTCCCCTTACCGTATGCCCGCTGTCGAATCTGCGCCTCTGTGTGGTCGACAACCTGGCGCAGCACAACCTCGCACGTCTGTTGCGTCGTGGCGCCGTGGTCACGGTCAATTCCGACGACCCGTCGTACTTTGGGGGCTACATCGCCGACAACTACATCGAGTGCGCGTTGCAACTGGGCCTGCACTCACATGAGTTGGTCACGCTCGCGCGCAACAGCTTCAAGGCGTCGTTTCTTCCGGCCGCGGAACGCGATACCTGGCTCGCGCAGCTGGACGCCCGTTACTCGGCATGATGGTGCGTCTGCCCCGGCCGTTCTACGAGCGCCCGTCGACCGAAGTGGCCACATCGTTGCTGGGTAAGCTGATGGTGCACGAAACCGAACAGGGCCTGCGTATCGGGCGCATCGCCGAAGTCGAGGCCTATCTGGGCCTAGAAGATCTGGCGGCACATTCCTCGAAGGGCATCACGCCGCGCACGAAAGCCATGTTCGGTGCCGCGGGGCATGCGTACGTGTATCTGATCTACGGCATGCACCATTGCATGAACGTTGTCACCGGCCCCGCCCGCAGCGGTTCGGCCGTGCTGTTGCGAGCGTTGGAGCCGGTGCAGGGGCTCGACCTCAACACCAGTGGCCCGGGGCGGCTGGCCAAGGCCATGGGCATCGACAAGCGCCACTACGGTGCCGACCTGTGTAGCCCCGACAGCACCTTATACCTGGCCGACGACGGCCATGTACCCGATTCGATCCTTACGTCGCCGCGCATCGGCGTTCACTACGCCGGCGACTGGGCCGACAAGCCGCTACGCTATTACATCGGCGAATCAAAATGGGTTTCGAAAGTGCCCGGAGCACGTGCCGTGGCACGCACAAAACGCGTCGAATCATGACGTTTTTGGGCGCCGCCCCAGGCGACTTGCGTGCACTTAAAAATACATGCTATATTTCATTTCTCAGCGGCTGTAGCTCAGTTGGATAGAGTACTTGGCTACGAACCAAGGGGTCGTGGGTTCGAATCCTGCCAGCCGCGCCATACAAGACAAGGGGTTAGCTCAGAAATGAGCTAACCCCTTTGTCGTTTATGCTGTAGCCGCACTACATGCGCACTAATTTGGGCAGATTCCCCCGGCCAAAACTGGCACTATTGACAAGTCGAAACGTCGTAATGGGGATGGTTAGCTTCAATGTTCCGCCTTTCCGCCTTTTCGTTGCACATAAGTCATGCAGATCGAGCTGATTGAGATCCGCGACCACCTGAGTCGCCATGCTCCCTTCGAAGACCTGCCCGAGGAGTTGCTCGATCGGGTCGCCGCGCAGACACAGGTACGCTACTTCAAGGCTGGCGACCTCATACTGGATTATGGCCAAGCCATTGCGGACCTTCATTACATACGTAGTGGAGCGGTGGAGATTTTCTTGCGTACCGGCGAGCTATTCAATCGCCTAGGGGAAGGCGACATCTTCGGGCAGGCCAGCCTACGCCGTGGAAACCGGGTGCGTTTTCCGGCACGTGCGCTCGAAGATACGCTGATCTACTTCATTCCCGGCGCCCTGTTCGAGCATCTGAGCGACGCTTGCGATGCATTTGCCGATTTCGTCGACACTGAAGGTTCGGGCCGAATGAAAGCGGTCGTCCAACCGCAGGGCCGCACCAGTGAGCTCATGAAGGTTAAGGTCAACAAGTTGATTAGCCGAGCACCGGTCACGTTGGACGTAAACTGCAGCATCCATCAAGCTGCGGCAGTAATGACCGAGCAGAGCGTATCCGCCCTGTTAATCACCGAATCAGACGGCACCGACACACAAGCACAAGCCCGCGTGGTGGGTATCATCACTGACCGAGACTTTCGCACGCGGGTGGTGTCCGAAGCCCTATCGCCGCAAACCCCGTTACGCCAGATCATGTCACCCGATCCGATTACCTTGCAGCACACAGAATCGGTGCTGGAGGCGATCCTGTGCATGCTTCGGCACAACGTGCATCATCTGCCTATCATGAACCGGCGCAGGCCCATGGGGCTGGTGAACTTGTCGGACGTGCTTCGATACCAGTCTCGCAGCAGTCTTTACTTGGTCAACGACATTTTCAAGCGGCCAACGATTAGCGCCTTGCAAGGGCTGCTGCCCGATGTGCGGGCCACTTTTGTTCGCATGGTGGAAGATGAAACAAACGCACGCATGATAGGCAGCGCCATGTCTAGTATCGGCCGCAGCTTCATTCAACGGTTAGCGGGTCTCGCCGAGGAAGAATTCGGTTCGCCGCCAGTGCCCTATTGCTTCATGGTGCTGGGCTCCATGGCCCGCGACGAGCAGCTGATCGTAACCGACCAGGACAATGCGTTGATTCTCGACGATCGCTTTGACCCGGCCACGCATGACGAATACTTCCTTAAGCTGGCCACCTTTGTGAGCGATGGGCTGGCCGCTTGTGGCTACACTTACTGCAAAGGCGGCATCATGGCCACAAACGTCCGCTGGCGCCAACCGCTGACGATATGGAAGTCTTACTTCACCGAATGGATAGAGCGGCCTGATGCAAGGGCATTGCTCAACAGCAACATTTTTTTCGATCTGGAAGCGGTGAGTGGTCAAGCCGATTTCACTGCACAGCTTCAAGATCTGATCGCCGCCAAGGCAAACAGAAACCCTCAGTTCCTTGCCATGATGGCGCGTAATTCGTTGAATCGCACTCCCCCGCTCGGGCTCTTCAGAACCTTTGTGATGGAAAAAGACGGGCAGCAGAAAAATATCATCAATATCAAGGGCCGGGGAACCGCTCCGCTGACAGACCTAATTAGGGTTCATGCATTGGCCTGCGGCTCGACTGCACAGAATTCATTTGATCGGCTCGACGACATCGCCAAAACCAATTTGATACCCCCGGAATCGATACAGAAACTACGGTACGCGCTCGAGTTCCTTAGCCTTGCACGCATACGCCATCAAGCGCTGGACATCCAAGAGGGCCGGGAACCAAATAACTATATTGAACCCGAAAATGTCTCTGCGGCCGAGCGCCATGGCTTGAAAGATGCCTTCCAGGTTCTCAGCAATGCGCAGAATTTCCTGCGCTATCGCTACCCGCTGAATGCAGCCACGCTGCCGGTATGAGTGCCCCTGTCGCCTCATCCGACTGGAAGCAGTACATGGCAGGTATGGCGGCGACCACCCGACATGCAGCCTTGGCAGACTTCTATCGAAGCCCGTGGCCGACGGCAGACACGGCGCTGGAAGAGCTTGAACTGGTGGCTCTGGACGTAGAGACGACTGGGCTGGACGCCCGCCGGCATGCCATCGTAAGCATTGGCCTAATTCCGCTTACCCTCAATCGCATTCGCAGTGACGCAGCGTGGTATCAGCTGCTGCGCCCGTCGGCGGACCTGATCCCTGAATCGATCGCCTTTCACCGTATCACGCATTCCGACATCCGTCGGGCCCCACGTTTCGGTGACATCCTTGAGGAACTGCTCGCACAGTTGGCGGGCAAGGTTGCGGTGGTGCATTATCACCCCATCGAACGCGGTTTCATCGACCAAGCCGTTCGCCAAGCGATAGGGGAAGGCCTGCATTTTCCATTGATTGACACGATGGAGATCGAAGCCAAACTCCATCCTCGACGCCGCACCGGCTGGCTGGCGCCTCTACTACGGCGTAAGCCGGCATCGCTTCGCCTGGCGGACTGCCGGAATCGCTATGGCTTGCCGCCCTACCGAGCCCATCACGCCCTGACCGATGCCCTTGCCACCGCTGAGCTGTTGCAGGCCCAGGTTGCCAAGCACTTTACGCCGCAACAACCCGTGAGTTCGTTGTGGATGTAGGCCACGCGGGCGCCACGGCCTTGATGCCGAGACGCCCGTACGGTGCAACTTAGCGGGGCTCGCTGAGCAGGCCCTTGACGATGGCTACACAGCCCACGAGCAAGATGACCGTGAACGGCAAACCGGTCGACACCGCCATTGCCTGAAGGGCCACCAAGCCACCACCGAGCAACAGGGCAATAGCTAATACCCCTTCAATCACTGCCCAAAAAACGCGTTGGGAGACCGGTGCGTTGATTTTTCCACCGGCGGTGATGGTGTCGATCACGAGGGACCCCGAGTCCGACGACGTGATGAAGAACAGGATCACCAGCACCACGCCGAGGAACGAGGTGATGGCGGACAACGGTAGTTGACCGAGCATGGTGAAAAGCTGCAGCTCCAGCGCGGCGTCCTGCACGCCGGTGAATCGATCCACCAATACCTGGCTGATGGCGGTACCGCCGAAGGCCGTCATCCACAAGACCGATACGAGAGAAGGCACCAGAAGCACGGCAATCAGAAATTCACGCACCGACCGCCCACGGCTGATACGCGCGATGAACATGCCGACAAAAGGCGACCAGCTGATCCACCATGCCCAGTAAAAGGCCGTCCAACCCTCAACAAAGTTTGTGTCGTCGCGACCAACAGGGTTAGATAACGCCGGTAAATAGCTGACATAAGCCCCGAGGTTGGCGAAGAAGCCCTTGAAGATGGCCAAGGTGGGCCCGAAAACGATCACGAACAGCAGCAACAGAAAAGCCAGCAGCATATTGAGCTTGGAGAGCCGCTGCACTCCCTTGTCGAGGCCAGACACCACAGACCAGAGCGCGACGGCGGTAATGGCAATAATGAGCAGAACCATGCTCAGTTCAGTTGCCGGGATGCCAAACAGCAGTTCCATGCCCGCGCTCGCTTGCTGCGCCCCAATGCCCAACGACGTAACCAGGCCAAACATGATCGCAAATACGGACATCACGTCGACCACGTGGCCCGGCCAGCCCCAGACTCGCTCACCGAGCAGCGGATAGAAGATCGAGCGCATGCTCAGCGGCAAGCCCTTGTTAAAGGAAAATAGCGCGAGCGCCAGGCCCACAATCGCGTAGATGGCCCAAGGGTGCAGACCCCAATGGAATATGGTTGCGGCCATGCCCAGGCGAACTGCCGCCTGAGCATCGCCAGCCGCGCCGCCCAGCGGAGCCCAATCGGTACGCACGCCGTTCTCACCGACGACCACTCCCGACTGTGCAGCACCGAAGTGCGACATGGGTTCAGCCACGCCGTAGAACATCAGGCCGATGCCCATGCCGGCGGCAAACAGCATGGAGAACCAGCCCACATACGTATAATCGGGCCGCGCCTCCTTCCCGCCGAGCCGTACCTTGCCCAGCGGCGAAATGATTAAAGCCAGGCACAACACAACGAAAACGTTGGCGGAAGCCAGCAGGAAGCCCGACATGGTACTGGTCAGCCAGCCACGGACCGCCGTGAACACGCTGGAGGCCTGCTCTTGCAGCGCTAGTGTCAGCAGCACGAACATCAAGATGGTTCCCGCAGAAACCAGGAAGACTTTGCTGTGTATGTCCAGCTTGATAGTAAGGCGACCCGAAAAATTGTCTTGCCCGACCACATAGTCAGTATCAATCAGCGTCGTGGCGCCGGAAGGCGCGGGAATTCCATCGTCACCGACTAGCGGGGGCTTCGTCGTGCTTTCGTTGTGGGGTTGTTCTTGCATTAATGTCACTCCTTGCCACCAATATCGCGCCGGGGAGCATCCCGGGCCTGCAAGCGATGATAACGCACGCTTACAGATCGAAGTCAGTGGCTTAGTAACCCCGCGCTTCTTTACATCAGGCATGCTGAATGCTTACGTATTCCTGAGCCGCGACCGATGGCAGTTTCGAGGGAAGCGACCCGGTCATAGCTCTTGCCACAGGAGTAAACCATGGCACCGAATCAACAGAAGCCCGCTCAGAAAGATCCGAAGCAGCAAGAACAGAAGCAAGGCCAAGGTCAGCAGCAGAAAGACCAGAAGGCCGGACAAAGTCAAAAGAAGTGATCCCTCAACCCTAGAGAACCGCCCGCTTCGGCGGGTTTTCTTTTTCAGGAGCGTACGATGGCGCCGAAAGAACTTGAGAAGGAATCACCGAGCCTTAAGCCCCACGGTGATGTCGTGAGAATGCCCGATGCGGGCAAGGCGGGGAGCAGACCGCCGGGTGAGCCGGGTACCGGTGTACCGCCGACGCCGGGAGAGCCAACGCCCTCACCGGACGAGCCCGACGCTCCGGGGAAATTGGAACCGGGCGAGCCAGATCAGGGGCAACCGATTCCGCCGGAGCTGGATACGACAAAGCCCCGCTTGTAAAAATTACCTAGGCGTTAGCCTCAACTGAAGTCTCGTGCATTCGAGCGAACATCGGCTCGGAGCTCAAGGCGAGCTCTCCGTTTTGCACGCACACGCCGATGCGGGTCGCATCGGGCGGGGAAGCTAAAACATCACGCACGAACGCTGCGAGCTCGCGTGCGCCGTGACTCAGTGCCTGAATTTCAATATCGATGCGCCTTACCGGCCCATCGATATAAAGAATGCACCCACCATGATCCGGCAAGTTATCGTAAGCGACGATATGTTTGCCAAGGGAGCGCGCTAACTCTTTGACCACAGTCCCGTAACTCATTTTGGTCCTTTTTGTGACAGCTTGGTTGGAATTGGGGCCTGGGCAAGCAAACGCCGTGCCAGCGCTCGGCCCATACATTAAGGTAAATGATCAGCGCGGTATAACATCATCGAATACAGGGTCTTGCCGAGGGAGACTAAGTACTTTCCCTAGAATGAACGGCTGTACCTCGGCGCCCCTCTATCCACGCGGTGCCCCTTATCCGAGAAGCAGCGCATGACGAAAAAATTACAATCTGATCCTCAGTTTTCTGTTACCGAGCCTTCTGACTACGCGGCCGAAGAGCCGAGATTCACCGGCCGCACTCAGCAATGGGAGAACACGGCTCATCAAGCAGAGATACCGGAGTGGGATCCGCGTTCCGAAGTGGTGCAGAGCGATCAGATCGCCGCTTACGACGAAATGCGGCGCCGGTGCCCGGTCGCCCAGAGTCGCTATGGCTATACCTCGGTGTTCCGGCACGCTGATGTGCTGCGTGTCGTGTCCAACCACGACACCTTCAGCAGCGCCGTTTCGCGTTTTCCTTCCGTACCGAACGGTATGGATCCACCGGAACACACACCTTTTCGCCGCCTCATCGAGCCCTATTTCAACGCCGAGCACATGGCGGCCTTCGCGCCTTCCTGTCACAACATTGCCGAAGAACTGGTCGCCGCCCTGCCCGTCCGTGGCAGCGTGGAACTCATCGGCGAGTTTGCGCAGTTGTTTGCATTGCAAGCACAGTGCGCATGGTTAGGTTGGCCCGACACGCTACATGAGCCGCTGCGGCTCTGGACACTCAAGAACCACGAAGCCACCATGTCGCGCGACCAGGAAGCGCAGGCGGCGGTGGCGCGCGAGTTCGACAGCTATATTAAAGAGTTGCTTGCCTATCGACGCGAGGCCGGCGACGCGGCGCCCGACGACATCACTACGCATCTGCTGCGCAACGACTCCCTCGGCCGCCCGCTGACAGAAGACGAGATCGTCAGCATTTTGCGCAACTGGACGGTGGGTGAGCTGGGAACGATCGCGGCATCGGTGGGTATTCTGGCGGAGTATCTGGCCACCCACCCCGATATTCAAAAGCAACTACGCAACGATCTCTCTGTATTGCCGGCTGCGATCGACGAAATCCTGCGTATCCATGCGCCACTCATC
>CAZPYF010000044.1:7836-13128 GCA_964590015.1 uncultured Burkholderiaceae bacterium | reverse complement strand
GAGCCGCACGACATGCTACTGGTGGCTCGCAACAAGGTACGCCCGCTGAACCGCTATTCTCGCGACGACCCATCGTGGGAAGACACGCGCAAAATGGCTGAGAAAGACGGCGTCACCCTTGAAGGGGCCGGCACGGTCATTCGCGATGGCAACAAGGTGCGCGTCTACATGACGTCGATCGCACCGGTTTTCAGCGTGCCGAATTTCGAGGTGAATGAGGGCGACGAGGTCACTGTGGTGGTGACCAACATGGAAATGATCGAAGACCTGACCCATGGATTCACCATGAACGGTTACGGTATTGCCATGGAGATCTCACCGCAGCAAACATCTTCAGTCACGTTCGTGGCCTCGCGACCTGGGGTTCACTGGTATTACTGCCAATGGTTCTGCCATGCATTGCACATGGAAATGGCCGGGCAGATGTACGTGAAGCCGAAGGCTTGAGACGATGGCACGTGTCTTGTTCGGTAGGGCGGCCCTCTTCGCAATACTGCTCATTTGGGCTGTGGCGCAGGGGGCGGCACGTGCCGCCGTCATTCAGGTGGCTGCAGGGTCCGATCTTCAGGCCGCGATTAACGGCGCATCCGAAGGCGACACCCTGCAGCTTGCCACGGGCGACTACTCTGGAAATATCGTTGTCGACCGCTCGCTGACCCTCGAAGGGCCGGAAGACCGCAGTGCGAACATCATTGGCGAGCGCAAAGGTCGCACGGTCTGGGTCAAGGCCGAAGATGTGGTGGTACGCAAGCTCACCGTGCGCAATTCCGGGCTCAGTTTGTCGGATATGGACGCCGGCATCTTTCTCGACCGTAGCGCACACCGTGCCCTCATCGAGAATAACGACGTGCTCGACAACTCGGTGGGTGTTTACGTTTGGGGGCCCAACGAAGCGGTTGTGCGGAATAACCGTATCGTGGGCCAAAGCGGGTTGCGCCTGAACGAGCGCGGCAATGGGGTCACGATCTGGAATTCTCCAGGCTCGAAGATTCTGAACAACCATATCTCTGAAGGGCGCGACGGCATTTATTCAAACGTGAGCCGGAACAACGAGTTTCGCGGCAACCACTTCGAGCACGTTCGCTATGCCGTGCACTATATGTATACGAACGACAGCGAAGTCAGCGACAACGTCTCGCGCGGGAACGAAATCGCGTATGCGCTGATGTTCTCGCGCAATCTAACGGTGCGCAACAATATTGGCCTAGGGAATTCCGATCAGGGGCTGATGTTCAACGGCACGCAGCAATCCGTCGTTGAACACAATGTGCTCGGCGGCGGCAGTCGTTGCGTCTTCATGTACAACGCAAACTACAACCAGCTCACCGGCAATGTATTCCAGAACTGTGAAACGGGCGTGCATTTCACGGCGGGCTCCGAAGGGAACGAGATCGTCGAGAACGCGTTTATCAACAACCAGACTCAGGTGAAGTATGTCGGCACTCGCGACCTCGAATGGTCGGTCGACGGCCGTGGCAACTACTGGAGCGACATGAGCGCGTTTGACCTCAATGGCGACGGCATCGGCGACACGGCCTATCGGCCGAACGGCATTATTGACCAGGTGATATGGCGGGCTCCGTCGGCGCGCTTGTTGCTTAACAGCCCCGCCGTTTCGATTGTTCGCTGGGCACAAACCCAGTTTCCCGCCATTTTGCCCGGCGGCATCATAGACAGTGCCCCGCTGATGGCCATCCCCAACAATCCCACGCTTCAAAAAGTCGAGGCCATGCAATGAGTACCAGTGCGTCCGCCCCGGTGCGAATTGAAGGCGCTACCAAGCTGTACGGTAAAGAGCGCGCGGTGGAAGATGTCAGCCTGGCATTGGAGCCGGGCGAATGCACCGTACTGGTCGGCCACAATGGCGCAGGCAAAAGCACGCTAATCAAGCTCATACTGGGGCTGATCCGCGCCGATGCCGGCCGCGTCGAAGTATTGGGCCACGACGCCGGCAGTCGTAATGCCGCCCGCCAGCGCCGCCACATCGGCTACCTTCCCGAAACGGTGGCGCTCTATCCGTCACTCACGGGCAATGAAACGCTAGCCTTTTATGCTCGTCTAAAAGGCTTATCTACAGCGGCCAACCAAGACTTGCTCGCTAGGGTAGGCATTTCGGAAGCCGGCCGCCGCCGTGTGGGCGGCTATAGCAAAGGAATGCGCCAGCGGCTTGCCTTAGCTCAAGCGCTACTCGGCCAACCGCGCGTATTGCTGCTCGACGAACCCACCACAGGCCTAGATCCGGCTTCGCGACTCTTGTTCTACGAAATCGTCGGCGAACTACGCGATGCCGGCGCAGCCATATTGCTAAGCACCCATGCGCTCGCCGAACTCGAAGGTCAGGCTGATCGCGTTGTCGTGATGCAGCGCGGTCGCAAAATCGCCGACGGCACGCTGTCTGATTTACGGCGCAGCGCCGGCCTGCCGGTACGTGTGCGCCTGACCATGGCGCACGAGATCGCCGTAGCGCCGGAAGGTTGGGCGCGCATAGGCAAAAATCGCCTGGAACGCAGCTGCGCAGAAGCCGAAAAACTTGCCTCCCTGCGTGACGCTCAAGCGCTGCCTGGGGTAGTGGATATGGAAATCGATGCACCCGGGCTTGACGAAATGTATGCCCACTTCTTACGACGGGAGGACGTCTGACCATGAGCCCGACGTTCATCATCATTCAAAAAGAAATTCGTGACGGCATGCGCAACCGCTGGGTGCTTGCCGTAACCCTGCTGCTTGCGGCGTTGGCGTTGTCTCTAGGGTTCCTGGGAAGCGCGCCCACCGGGAATGTGAAGGTTGATCCGCTAACCGTCACCGTGGTGAGCCTTTCTAGCTTGTCGATTTTCCTGGTGCCGTTGATCGCCATGCTGTTGTCGTATGACGCCATCGTGGGCGAGGCCGATCGCGGCACCCTGGCTTTACTGCTTAGCTACCCAGTTGCGCGCTGGCAAGTGGTGGTCGGCAAGTTCTTTGGTCATCTGGCTATCCTCTCTGTGGCCACTTTCCTCGGCTACGGCCTGGCGGGCGTCGCGCTACAGATGGCCCACGGCGGCGTTGATTTCACCGCGTGGATGCCGTTCATTCTGCTGATTCTGGCCAGTATTCTATTGGGCGCCTGTTTCTTGTCGTTGGGGTACCTGATCAGCGCTCTGGTACACGACCGGGCCACTGCAGCCGGCATCGCCATAGGCGTGTGGCTGTTTCTTGTTGTGATCTACGACATGGCCCTGCTGGGCATACTGGTGGCCGATGGCGGGCGCAATATCACGTCGCCCATTCTGAACACCATGCTGCTGCTCAACCCCACCGATGTCTATCGCCTGCTGAATCTTACTGGCTACGAGAATGTGGCCATGTTCGCCGGAATGGCCGGCCTGAGCGAACAGGCGCGCATCCCCATGCCGATACTGTTCGGCGTTCAACTGCTCTGGATTGCAGTGCCGTTTGCACTGGCCGCACTAGCATTTCGACGGAGGGCCATATGAGGGTGATTCGCTTACGGGCACGCAGGTGGGTTTCGGCCGGCATGTTCTCGGTCGCCGTCATGCTGTCAGGCTGCGGCGAGACCGGCAGTGGCGCGCCGCCGCCACCGCCCGTGGCCGTGATTCCCGATGACGCCACCGGCCATTACTGCGGCATGTATCTTCCCGAGCACAAAGGGCCCAAGGGCCAGATCATGGTGCGCGATCGCGAAACCCCCATCTGGTTCACGACCATACGTGAAGTGTTCGCGTTCACCCATATGCCGGAAGAACCCCGGGCCATTACCGCGACCTATGTTCAAGACATGGTTCATGTTCAGCCCGACGGCAGCTTTCCCGAAGATGCCTGGATCGACGCTCATAATGCCTGGTTCCTGATCGAGAGCCGATTTATTGGCGGTATGGGCGTTCCAGACGCCGTGCCCTTCAGCGACCCCGACGCGGCAGGCGCATACCAACAAAAGTACGGTGGCCATGTCGTGGCATTCTCCGATGTGCCTGAGAGCTACATATTCGGCCCGGTCCAGCTGCCCCCGGATCCCCCACCGGCAAATCAGCTTTCAATGGGAGTAAGGCAATGACTCGTCTTAACGTCTCTCGCCGCCGCTTCATCGGCATTGTGGCCGCGACCAGCGCCTTTGCCGCCACACCGGCCGCCTGGCGCATGGCCTCGGCCACTGAACTGCCGAAACCTGTCACCTGGCGAGGTATTGCATTAGGGGCCGATGCACAACTCCAGATCTACCATCCCGACCGCGAGTGGGCGCAGCAGCTGATCGAGCGTGCGATTGTGGAAGTTCACCGGCTGGAGAACGTCTTCAGCCTATATCAACCCGAGAGCGCGCTGTCGCAGCTGAACCGCGATGGCTATCTAAACGACGCCCCGACCGATATGCTGCGCTTACTGCATGAGTCGCGTGGATACAGTGAACTCACGGCGGGCGCGTTCGACCCAAGCGTTCAGGCATTATGGGCTCTTTACGCCGATGCCATCCGTGCCGATCGCCCGCTGCCCGGCCGCGATGAAGTGAATCAAGCCTTGCAGCGCGTGGATTACCGCGCCATTGAAATCGACGGTCGACGCGTCGTCTTGACCCGCAGTGGCATGGCCCTGACGCTGAACGGCATCGCCCAGGGCTATATCACCGACCGTGTAACCGAGATGCTGCGTGACCAGGGCCTGGAACACGCTCTAGTGAACATGGGCGAGATTCGAGGGTTAAGCCAAGGCGGCACCCACCGACCGTGGCGGGTCGGTCTGGCCGACGACAGCGACGAGCGCATCGTGCTGGATACCATCGAGCTCAGGAATCTGGCGGTGAGCACTTCATCGGGCAAAGGCACCGTACTCGACAAGGAAGGCAGAATCACCCATTTGTTTGACCCGCGAACCGGTGCCGCCACTCCCCACTACCGAAGCGTTTCCGTTGAAGCGCCGAACGCCACCAAGGCCGACGCGCTGTCGACCGCCTTTTCGGTAATGGATGAAGAAAGTGTACGCAGAGTGGCAACCAGCAGCGACGTACGCACGTGGGTATTCCGAAACAGCGAAAGCGCGTACACGCGTATTGCTTAGAGAGTATGCTGGCTTTCATGATTCGATTGACACGCGCGCCTGATCTCATGCTTGGCCAGCATTGGGCGAATCTGCTGAAACAAGCGGGTATTGCCTGTCGCCTCACGGGGGTGCATCTCCAGGGTGCGGCCGGCGGGGTCCCGGTGGATCAGTCCGGCCCCGACCTCTGGATCGAGAACCCGCAAGACCGCGAAGCGGCCATGCGCATCATTGACGGATGGGCCGATGCGTCGTCTGCGAATCGGC
>CAZPYF010000044.1:0-7736 GCA_964590015.1 uncultured Burkholderiaceae bacterium | reverse complement strand
GAAGCGGCCATGCGCATCATTGACGGATGGGCCGATGCGTCGTCTGCGAATCGGCCGCACTGGCACTGTGATGTCTGTGGCGAATGGATGGAGCCACAGTTCTCGGAATGCTGGCAGTGTGGCGCCACCCGCGCTGATGAACGTCGTTAGAGCCATACCCTGACGAACGCTGTTGGCGCGCGCGCCGGCGCTAGTTCAGCATGTCGCCGTCGACGTAAAACCATCGCCCTTCCTGTCGTACAAACCGGCTACGTTCGTGCATACGCTGGCCGCGACCGTTCACTCGGCTGCGCGCCACGAATTCCACTTCTGCATGGTCGGCGCCCGTGCTTGCTGCGGCGCGGACAGTCAGCCCAAGCCACTTCATGGTGGGATCAAACTCAAGGCCGACGGGCCGTGTCGACGGATGCCACGTTGCCAACAAGTACGGTTCACGTTGAAGCACATAGGCGCTGTAACGCGAGCGCATCAGGCTTTCTGCGTCGGGTGCCCGCGTGTCGTCGTAGGCGTCTACGTAGCGCCCGCAACATTCGGCGTACAAGAGCGACCGCTTTCCGGCTGTGTTGCCACATGGGCAAGCATCTTTATGGGGTTTCAAGGCTGCCGGAGATGTCATCAAGCGTAAGAGCGCGACCGTGTATCGGCCGCGCTAGGCCTCAATCTTAGTGCCGAGCACTTCAAGGAACTGGGCCATCCATGCCGGATGTGCCGGCCAGGCCGGTGCCGTAACCAGGTTACCGTCGGTATGGGCTGCGTCAATAGCGATCTCGGCGTAAGTTCCGCCCGCAAGCCGCACCTCGGGCGCGCAGGCCGGGTATGCGGAGCAGGTTCGGCCTTGCAGTACGCCGGCCGCCGCCAATATCTGGGCACCATGACACACCGCAGCGATGGGCTTGCCTTCGTCGTTGAAGTGGCGAACGATATCCAGCACACGGTCGTTCATGCGTAGGTATTCCGGCGCGCGGCCGCCGGGTATGACCAAGCCGTCATAGTCGGCGGGGTTCACCGCATCAAAATCATGGTTTAGCGTGAATCGATGACCCGGCTTCTCGCTATAGGTCTGATCGCCTTCGAAATCGTGTATGGCAGTAGCCACCGAATCGCCGGATTTCTTGTCTGGGCAGACGGCATGCACGGTATGACCGACCGTTAACAAGACCTGAAAAGGCACCATGGTCTCGTAGTCTTCTGCGTAATCTCCCACCAACATTAATAGCTTCTTTGCCATTCTTGCCTCCTTTGGTATGCCGGCCTGCCGGATGTAATGTCTACGACAAGGGTCGCCTGCCGCAGCGTTGAGCGTACCACCCTCACATGACAATAATGTATCGGAACTTCCCCGATACTTGGGGGCGGGGAAGGACACGCCTGGCGGTATAGTGAAGGGTCTGCACCACGTATCGTGAGGTCGATGTGATTCGAAGAATGTCTGCGACATTGATCGCCGCAAGTCTCTTTGCGTTGTCTGGCACGGCCAACGCCCTGGAGCCCGGTGACATGGCACCCGACTTCAGGCTGCCGGGGGCTGATGGCAAGACTTACCAGTTATCCGACTACCGCGGTAAGCAGGCCGTCGTGCTTGCCTGGTTCCCAAAAGCGAACACGTACGGATGCACCATCGAGTGTAAATCGCTGGCGGAGAACGGCGACAAGATTCGGCAGTTTGATGTCACTTACTTCATGGCCAGCGTGGATCCGCTCGCCGACAATGTGGATTTCGCTGCGCAAACCAACGCCGACTTCCCGTTGTTGAGCGACGAAGACAAATCGGTGGCCAAGGCGTACGGAGTGCTCGGCCTTTTGGGCGTTGCCAAGCGGCATACCTTCTACATCGCTAAAGACGGCCGAGTGCTCAAGATCGACACGAGCGTCAACCCCGAAACGTCGGCGGAAGACATGGTGCGGAATCTGGGGGAACTCGGAATTGAGCGGGTGGCTCAATAACCGAGCTAGATTTTCTGCAACGCCATGATCGGCGCAGAGCCTGCTTTCACCAGTTGATACCGGTAACTCGACTCAGCTAACACGCGCATGAAGAAGAACTCGGCCACTTCGAGCTTGGATGCGGCGATTTCACTGGCCGATGCATCGTGCAGGCCGACCGAAGCGGACACGATTTTCGACCAGGCGAAGCCCATGGCAACCAGACCGAATAGCTGCAAGTAATCGTGGCCGGTAGCACCATGCGCGTGCGGATCTGACTCGGCGCGGTCAACAATAAAGTCGGTGGCGTCACGCAAGTGATTAAGGGCATGCGACAACGCGTCTGAGAACTGTGGGCGCGACGGTCTCATCCTTCGTATTTCGCGCTCAACAAGCTCGAAGAAGGCGGTGACCATGCGCCCGCCATCTTTGTTGATCTTGCGGCTTACAAGGTCTAGCGCCTGAATGCCGTTGGTGCCCTCGTAAAGGGGAATGATCCGGCCATCTCGTACATACTGTTCGATACCGGTTTCGCGGATGTATCCGTGGCCGCCAAATACCTGCATGGCGGCGTTGGTGGCCTCGAACGAGCGGTCGCTAAAGAATGACTTAAGCACGGGCGTCAGCAAGGCGAGGTAACCGTCGCACTGCTCTCGGCGCACCGGGTCAGGATGCGCCACTTGCTCATCAAGTTGAATTCCGGCCCACAGCCACAGAGCGCGCGCCCCCTCAACAAACGCGCGGGCCGAGAGCAGATTGCGGCGTACATCGGCGTGGTGGATGATTGACACGGGCGCGTCAGCCATACCGACAGCACGCCCTTGGCGGCGCTCGTGTGCATAGTCGTGGGCCATCTGAAGGGCCGCCTCAGCTAGGCCCACCGACTGAACCGCCACGCCCAGTCGCGATGAGTTCATCATCGTGAACATCGCCCGCAAGCCCTGATGTTCGACACCTACTAACCAGCCCTGAGCGCCATCGAACGCCAGCGTTGCAGTGGCCGACGCCTTGATACCCATCTTGTGCTCGATACCCGTGCATTCGATACGGTTCCGCTGCTCCCATTGGCCATCGCCGGAAGGCAGATATTTCGGCACAGCAAAGAGCGACAGCCCTTTCGTTCCGGCCGGCCCGTCAGGCAGCCTGGCGAGCACCAAATGAACAATGTTGTCGGCCATATCATGTTCGCCGGCCGTCACGAAAATTTTAGTGCCGGTGATACGGAACATGCCACCATCGGAGCGCTCCGCACGTGTTCTGATAAGGCCAAGATCTGTGCCGCAGTGCGGCTCGGTTAGACACATCGTGCCCATCCAGCGCCCCTCGACCAGCGGAGGCAGCAGGTATTGCTTCAGCTCCTCGGTGCCATGTGCGGCAATGGCGGAATACGCGCTCTGGCTCAAGCCCAAATAGGTTCCGAAAGCAGTATTGGCGCCGCTTACGACCTCGCGCTGGATAAGACCGACCACTCGCGGTAAACCTTGGCCGCCGAATTCCGGGGCGGCCACGAGCCCGGGCCAGCCGCCCTCGCGATACGTTGCATACGCTTCAGCGAACCCTTCCGGAGTAGCGACACGGCCATCTTGCCATTGGCAGCCCTCTTCGTCGCCACTCCGGTTTATCGGCGCCAACACATCCTGTGCGATCTTTGACCCCTCCTCCAGTACGGCCCGAACCACGTCGAGTGGCGCCTCCTCATAGGCAGGAAGAGAGGCAATGCTGCCTTCGTAGTCGAGCACGTGCTCGAGGAGGAACAGATAATCGGAAAGGGGAGCGTTGTACGTCGACATAGGAAACTGTAGAGAGTTGGTTGCCGCTGGCGAGCGGAGTTGCCTTACTGCTGAATCAAGCCCAGCTCGTCAAGGATTTCCTTCTGTTCACGCATGGCCTGCTTGCCGAACTCATAGAATTCCTGCGGGCTGCGGTAGTGCGGTGCCATGTCATACTTGGCCAGCGCTTCCGCGAACTCGGGTTGCTCCATGGCCTCCTTGAAAGCATCGTGCAGCTTGGTCACGATCGCGGGATCGGTGTCCTTGGGAGCCACCATTCCCCAGTACGAGGTGTGGCTCATGGGGATGCCGACCTCACGCAGTGTCGGAACATCCGGGAATGCTGCCAGGCGCTTTTCACCCCAGGTGACTAATACGCGCATACGGCCCGACTGCACAAATGGCGCCCATGCCGATGTTTCGGCTGCCGAATCCACGTGCCCGCCAGCCAGTGCTTGCAAGGCTTCTGCGGATCCCTTGAACGGGATATGGTTCAGCTCAATACCCACATGACGCGAGATCTGCTCCATGGTGAGATGCTGAGTACTGGCAATACCCGTGGTGCCGTAGGTGATCATGCCGGGTTTTTCCTTGGCGGCGGCCACGAAATCTTCCCAGGTCTTAATGGGGGAAGAATCTTGCACCACGATGCCAAACGCGTAACCGGTAAGGCCGATAACGGGCGTAAGGTCTTCGACCGGATCCCATTTAATGCCCACGGTGTAAGGCATGCGATACATACCCATTGACGTTATGCCCAACGTATAGCCGTCAGCATTGACGTTTTGCAGCGTTGCCGCCGGCATGGTTCCGCCTACGCCGGTCTTGTTTTCGATCACGATGGGCTGCCCGAGCCGCTTCGAAGCCAGTTCCGCCAGAACGCGAACTGGTGCATCGGTCGAGCCGCCGGGTGCAAAGCCCACCATGAGCTTAATAGGACGGCTAGGGAAATCTTTCGCTGCGTCGGCATGGGCAAACGGAGCGAAAGCGAATGAGCAGGCGGCCATGGCGCCGGCGGTTTTCCAGATGAAAGACATGTTGGTTGACTCCTGTGACTTCTAATGTGCTCTAAAAATATTCAACATCACCACCCTCCTTCCTTTCCGCGGGATCACTTCCCCACGAAATGGGCGGTGCGCTTCTCCATGAAAGATTTACGTCCTTCTGCGGCGTCTTCTGAATCCAGCAGCGCGACCATATCGGGCACCAATCGCTCCGCTGCAGCGGCCTCACCCTCACGGGCAGCGCGCATCGCTGAACGAAGTGCCGTCTGTACGCCAAGAGGTGCTTGGCCGCAGATCTGTTGGGCGATCTGTACCGCGCGGCCCAACTGCTCTCCCACCGGCACCACTTCCTGAACGAGCCCCATGCGATGCGCCTCGTTCACATCGAAGGGCTCGCCGGTAAGAATCCAGCGCATCGCGTTGCCCCAACCGACTTCTCGCGGAAAGCGGATTGTTGCTCCGCCGAAGGGGTAGATGCCGCGGCTCACTTCCATTTGCGAGAATTTGGTGTCCGCGGCTGCCACGCGTACGTCCGTCGCGAGTGCGATCTCAATACCTAGCGTCAGACACCACCCTTGAAGGGCGCAGACCACCGGCTTGCTACGTGGTTCGGTGAAGAACCCGCGAAAATCGACGCCCCCTTCCGGAATGCCGCCCTTTCCGCTTTGCAGCGCATCGGCTACCTGCCCGAGATCGAGACCGCCCGTGAAGTGGTCGCCATGCGCGTAAAGCACGCCGCAGCGAATTTCCGGATCGCGCTCCATTTCGCCGTAGGCCAGCGCGAGTTGTTCGCGCATATCCAGGTCAAACGCATTTCGCTTCGGCACCCGGTTTAGTCCGATAAGGTAAACATGGCCAAGCCGGTGCCGCGTAATGCTGCGGGTATCGCTACTTAAATCGAGTTCATCCAGTTTCATCTTTTCCTCTTAGTTAACGGCTCATCCGGCCAACGCTCGCTTATCGATTTTGCCCACGGGCGTACGCGGCAATGCATCGATAATCTCCACGTGGGTGGGCACCTTGAACGGCGCCAGCTCTTTTCGGCACTGCGCCACGACATCGTCGGGGAAAACGTTCGCGCCCGGCAGCGGTACGACGACGGCCTTGATCGTTTCGCCACGGTATTCGTGCGCCATGCCTACAACAGCGACTTCCGCCACCGTCGGCATGGCGCCGATGACACGTTCGATCTCTGCGGGATAGACGTTGTATCCACTCGCCACGATGACGTCTTTCTGACGGCCAACGACGAACAGATAGCCGTCTTCATCGACCCGAACCAAGTCGCCGGTATGCAGCCAGCCGTCCTTCAGGGTTTCGTCGGTCGCTGCAGAGTCGTTCCAGTACCCCTTCATGACTTGTGGCCCCTTAATCAACATCTCGCCGACTTCCCCTTTGGGCACGTCTGCAACGACGTCGCCGTCGTGGCGCACGACACGAACATCGGTATAGGGAATCGGGATGCCCGAGCTACCTTTCCGCCGCGGGATATAGCTCGGATAGGTATGCGTGCTGGGCGACGCTTCGGTGATGCCGAAGCCACTTAGAACTTGAGCGGTAGTGCGAGCACGGAACTGCTGCCAGTGAGCCGGCGGCATCGGCGCGCCGGCCGAATTGAAGACTTGCACGGATTCCAGGCCGAACGCTTCGAGATCCGGCTCGCGAAGGAATGCGGCGTACATGGTGGGAACGCCGTGGAACACGAACGGGCGCGCCGACCGGATGAGTTCAAGAACCGAACGCGCATGAAAGCGGGGCACGATCAATTGATTCATGCCGATCTGCACACTGCTCAGGGTGACGCACGTCAACCCATAAACATGACACATGGGCAGCGTGTTGACCACGGATGCCCCTGGCGGCACGTCCATAGCGCCCAATGTCACCCGAAGCCGCTGTTCAATGTTGCTAAGCACGTTCTGATGCGTCAGCATCACGCTTTTGGGCAGGCCCGTTGTACCGCCGGTGTATTGCAACAACGCCAGCTCAGACGACGCATCGGGGAAGGAAGTACGGGCATCATAAGGTTCCCCTGCTGGTGAGCCGACCTGCAGAAGGTCGCCATCACGCGCTTCGAACGTCGTCAAACCCAGCGCAATGCCGCCTTCTTTCAGCTTCGCGATCTGCTCGCTGTTCGTGACCAACGCCCTGGACCCCGAGTGTTCGAGTATCCGGTCAATCTCCGGTGCAACATAGGCAGGGTTGACCTGCACGACCGTGCCGCCCGCCACCCACGTCCCGAAAAGCGCGGCCACGTACTCGGGAAGGTTCGGCAGCAGGATCGCCACGCGCGCGCCGGGCCCGACTCCGCACTCGGATAGTTTTGCGGCGAACCGTTCCGCAGCTTGATTCAGCTGCCTGAAGCTCCACACGTGATCATCAAGAGTAAGCGCCGGTGCATCGCCGAATGTGTTCGCTGCATAGGGCGGCAGCTCGGACAATCGGCCGAACGCCAGTTCCAGCGGCTCAAGCGCCTTAGGGGGGTAGAACCGTGTCCAAGGACGGGAATTCATTAAACGCCCCTCAGACGTTAACCGGCTTTCCGCTGGCGTCGCGGCGGATTGAATGCGTTTTACCGCTACGCTTCATCTCGATCGCTTCGTCGCTAAAGTGTGTCAGCTGGTGGGTGTCAAAGTGCGCGCGCAAGGAATTTTCACGGCCCATGATGTCCATCGTTCGATTCAGTGAACGCTTCAGAACCTTGATGGCGAACGGCGGCGCCTCGGCGACTTTATTGGCCAGTTCCATGACGGCGTCTTCGAGTTCGGCACGGGGCACCACACGATTAGCCATACCGGCTGCCAGGGCCTCTTCGGCTGTAATGCGCTGACCGGTAAAGAGCATTTCCTTGGCTTTGCGCCCGCCCAATACCCACGGGTGAATCAACACTTCAACCGCTGCGACGCCCATAGTGTGCACAACCGGATCTGCGAAGAATGCGTCGTCAGAAGTCACCATGAGAGCAGCCATATTGGCCGCCATGAACCCGCCCGCGATGCAGGCGCCCTGGACTTGTGCAGTCGTGGGCTTCGTGCAGTTC
>CAZPYF010000043.1:0-13174 GCA_964590015.1 uncultured Burkholderiaceae bacterium | reverse complement strand
CTCAAGGACTTCGACCCGAGCAAATCGCCGCAACGTTCAATATTTCCCTGACGACAGTCGCCTTCCATAAGCGGAACATCTTCCAGAAAACCTTTACTAACCGCCAAGCCGACCTTATCGCCCTGTTGCTTACCCTGCCGGCCGGCATTCCTTCTGAATAGGTGGCGCACCGTCTACAACAGTTGACTGAAGTATAGAAACCCGCGTGTTTACGAACATAGCGGGTTTTTTACGTGGGGCGTATCCCGATGTGTCATGGATTCGATCACGGGCGTTGCACCAGCAAGCGCTGGAAGTGCTCGTGGCGGGAACGGGTCCGACACGGGAACGACCCTTGCTGCCGTATACGACTCCTGCGCCCAGCGCACAGAACAGCATGTTTAGGAGAGTTCTTATGGCTAACACGCCCAAGCATGAGCAAGGCAAGAAAGAACAACCTCGATCGGTGGAGCCGGAGCACAATCCCAACGCCGATATTGAAGACGCGCCGCTGAACGCCGCGACGCCTAAAGCGGCGGTTGACACCGACCCTTATCCGTCAACGAAATCGGGCCTACGGGCCGCGGGCCACGGCGGGGGCGAAATGGACGACCGCGAGAACGCCAGTGATCGGCCAGACGGCTATGTGTTTAGTGGCGGCGGCCGTGGGCATGAACCGCACGAGAGCCTCGACCGTGAAACGGGTGAAGATATGGAAAGCCGCAGTGGGCCTTACACCCGTGCTGGCCATCCTGCGGACGAAGACGGCAAGAAGCAGTAATCCGGGGCTGCTAGCCGAAGCGGCCCTCAGCTATCGGCGCCCTCAGACGCCGGCTCTTGGCATCACGCCCCCATGAGGTAAGATCATCGGTGCTTTCCCAAAAACAAGGAGACCACCATGAAATTGCCTCGCGTGCTTCGGCCCCTATTGGCCGCCACCCTCTTGTGTGCCGGTGTTGCCGTTCAGGCGCAGGTCAGCGTGATGCTGCCGGCGAATCCCGGCGGCGGCTGGGATTCAACGGGTCGGCAAGCCATGAAGGCCATGAACGATGCCGGTATTTATGACGGCACCGTGAGCTTCACCAACCGAGGTGGCGCTGGCGGCACCATCGGTCTGGCCGAATTTCAACGGCAGGCCGGCAAGCCCGACGCACTGGCGGTCTTCGGCGCAATCACGGTGGGCTCGATCTCGATGAACAAGTCGCCCGTCGATCTGAGCAAGTTCAAACCGGTGGCACGCCTCACAGCGGAACACATCGTTCTGGCTGTGAAGGGCGATTCGCCTTATCAAAACCTGGGTGACTTCGTAGCCGCCCTGAAAGAGAATCCAGGCGGCATGCCAGTGGGTGGAGGCTCGGCCGGAGGCGTAGACCATATTGCGCTGGCATTACTGGCCCAAGAGGGTGATGTGCCGGTCGGCAAATTGAATTACATCCCGCAAGCGGGCGGCGCCGATACGGTCACGGGCATCGTCAACGGTACGCTCAAGGGTGGGCTGTCGGGCATTTCGGAATTCCAGCAGTTTGCTGATACGGGTCGCATCCGCATTCTGGCTGTCACGTCTACTGAACGCATGACAGGCGCGCCCGATATCCCCACATTCAAAGAAGCCGGCTTCGATGTCGAGATCGCCAACTGGCGCGGAGTATTGGGCTCGATCGACATGCCCGAAGAGAACCATCGCGAATGGGTCGACCGCTTCACCAAGCTGAGCGAAAGCAAAGAATGGCATGCGGTCATGGAGCGCCTGGGCTGGGAGCCCTTCTTCCTCGGCGGTGATGAATTCGGCGCGTTCATTCAAGCCGAAAGCGAGCGTATCAACGGCATTCTTGTCGACGCCGGCCTGGTCAAGTAAGCCACCCGGAGCCGCAAGATGAAATCGATATCCCGCCAGCAGCCTTGGTGGCTCGGGCTGGCGGTCATTCTGTTGGGCGCCGTTTGTCTGTACGCATCATCGCAGCTGAATCTCGGTGCGCAGTACGCAGGCATCGGCCCGGGGCTGTTTGTCGCGCTGGTCGGCGTGGGGCTGGCGGCTCTTGGCATCGCACTCCTTGTTCAGATGGCGCGGGGTACGGCGTTCGATGATGAAGAGCGAGCCGCAGACCCGGGCATGGACAAACGGGCATTCGTTACGGTGCTGCTTGCCAGCATCGTTCCCGCCCTGGCCATGCAGTCGCTTGGGCTGCCGCTGACCGCAGCCGTATCGTTCATGCTGGTGGCTCGTGCTTTTGGCTCTCAGCGTACCGTTGTCGATCTTATTTCGGGTCTGGTGCTGGGCAGTGCCTGCTGGTATCTGTTCAGCAAGCTGGGCTTGCAATTGGGCGGCGTCCTTCCACTGGCGGGGGTGTGATGGAAACCTTTTCGATGTTGCTCGACGGTTTCGGCGTTGCGCTCCAACCCATCAACTTGATGTGGGCCCTGATCGGTTCCTTACTGGGAACCGCAATCGGTATCCTGCCCGGCATCGGGCCCGCGCTCACCATCGCTTTGCTGCTGCCCGTCACGGTGTCGGTCGGGCCGGTATCTGCGTTCATTATGTTCGCCGGTGTACTGTACGGCGCGATGTATGGCGGCTCAACGACGGCGATCCTCATCAATACCCCGGGCGAAGCGGGTTCGATGATGACGGCGCTTGAGGGAAGCAAGATGGCTCGCAATGGCCGGGGCGCCGCGGCCTTGGCCACTGCCGCCATCGGCTCGTTCATTGCCGGCACGCTGGCAACCCTGGCGCTCACGTTCGCTGCGCCCGTGGTCGCTGAGCTGGCCTTCATTTTCACGCCGGCGGATTACTTCGCGCTCACCATCATGGCCTTCACCTCAGTCGCGGTGGTTATGGGGGCGTCGCGCGTACGAGGGTTTATTGCGCTGTTCATTGGCTTGGCTTTGGGCGTGATTGGCATCGATGGCATGTCAGGGCAGCCGCGCATGACATTCGGCTTCCCCGACCTGCTCGATGGGGTGGAATTGACGGTGGTGCTGGTGTCGGTGTTCGCCATTGGCGAAATTCTGTACGTAGCCAGTCGGTACCGCTACGAGAACGAGGAAATCATTCCCATCAAGGGCAGGGCGTTCATGACAAAGGACGAATGGCGCCGTTCGTGGAAGCCCTGGCTGCGTGGGGCGGTGATTGGATTTCCTATGGGAGCAATACCCGGCGGTGGGTCGGAACTGCCCACCATGTTGTCGTATTCACTCGAGCGTAATCTCTCGTCGAAACGCGAAGAGTTTGGGCACGGGGCGATCGAGGGTGTGGCCGGGCCCGAAGCCGCCAATAACGCAGCGGCTGCCGGCATTCTGGTGCCGTTGCTCACGCTCGGCCTGCCTACGTCGGCCACGGCTGCGATTCTGCTCGTGGCGTTCCAGAACTATGGCCTGCAGCCGGGCCCGTTCCTCTTCACCAGTAACCCTGAGCTGGTGTGGGGTTTGATCGCATCGCTGTATGTCGGTAATACCATGCTGTTGGTGCTCAACCTGCCGTTGGTGGGCCTGTGGGTGCGATTGCTCTATATACCCAAGCCGCAGCTTTATGCCGGTATTCTTGTGTTTGCCATGATCGGTATTTGGGGTGTGTCGGGGTCTGTGTTTGACCTAGCGCTCATGGCCGTGTTGGGCGTCGTGAGTTATGTGATGCGCGTGTATGGGTTTCCCATTGCACCACTGCTTATTGGCTTGATATTGGTGCCACTCACCGAGAACCAGCTACGCACGGCGCTGGCGGCCGGGCAAGGGAACATCTCCGTTCTGTTCCAGAGCGGCATTGCAGTGTCGTTTTTTGTAGTGGCCGTGCTGTTCCTGTTTGTGCCGTGGCTCATCAGGAAAATGCAAACGCCGGCTTAGGCGTCCAGCCCCCGCAGTAAAAAAACAGGCCCGACTTCATCATTGAAGCGGGCCTGCTTTGCGCGCTACCCTGCCGCCATGCTGCAGCGGCATGAAGCATGCGCCGAGTTACTTCTGGCTGATGTCGCCCAGCCCTTCGATGGTCTTCTTCTCGTCAACCACCGACTTCATGGCGGTGTCGGTGTATTCCTTATGGCCCAGATACAAAGGCGATACACCCAGTTGATTCAGGCGCTCGCGGAAGGCTTCGTCGGCCAGCGTATCGCGCACGGCCGCATCGATCTTTTCAACGATGGGTGCCGGCAGGTCTTTGGGCCCCACGATGCCGAATGCCGAAGTATGCACGACGTCATAACCGGCTTCTTTCAAGGTCGGCACATCGGGCATCGCCTCGGCACGGGTCTCACCCAGCGATGCTAGTGCACGGGCGCCACCGCTTTCGATATGCGGAATCACGCCACTTGCGCCCACCACCACCTCGATATGGCCGCCCATCAGGGCTGCCAGTGCGTCGGCTTCGCCCTTGAATGGAATATGAGTCCATTCAACACCACCGGCTTCGCCCAGTTGAACCATGGCGATGTGCTGGCTGCTATAGGCGCCCGGCGTGCCATACGAAATCGAATTGGTGTTCTTCTTGGCGTCGGCCACCAGGTCGGCAACGTTCTTCCACGGGGAATCGGCCTTCACCGTCAGGTAATAGTTGAAGCCCGCAATCTGCGAGATGTAGGTGAAGTCGCGGGCCGGGTCGTATGGAGCGCCCGTGATATGGGGCATGCGATAGATGCCGATGGGTACCATCGTGAGGGTGTAGCCGTCTGGGCGTGTCTGCAGCATCTGAATGGCGCCCATGGTGCCGTTCGCGCCGGTCTTGTTCTCGACAACCACCGATTGGCCCAGGCGCTTGCCCATTTCATCGGCCAGGGTACGGCCAACTTGGTCAGTCACGCCACCGGCGGAATAGGGCACGATCAGGCGGATCGGTTGGTTCGGGTAGTCGTCGGCGGCTACTGCAGCGCCGGCGGCGAAGGTGAGCGAGCCGATCGTGGCAGCGAGTAGAAGATGTTTCATTCAGGTCTCTCCTGTAGGGATTCAATAATCGATGTGGGCCAATGGCTTAAATATTGGCGAAGGCCGGAAGAATGCGAGCGCGGCATTCACCCATGCCGATGGCATAACCGGCGGCATTGCTGCTGCGGCCGCGCAGTATGATCTCGTCGCCGTCGAGCAGGAAGGTTCGCACCTCGCCGGAGGGCAATGTCAGTGTGTCGCGGCCACCGGAAGTCAGTTCAAGCAGGCTTCCGTCGCCGCTGTGGTCGGGGGTCGAGATCGTACCTGAACCAATCAGGTCGCCGGGGTTCAGATCACATCCACCCAGTGTGTGCTGCACGATCATCTGCGCCGGTGTCCAGTACAGATGGCGGGCGTGCGACCGAGCAATGCAGTGCTCGGGCAAGCCTTGCTGACGCATTTTTTCGGTCGAGATCCAGACTTCCATGTGCAGATCAAGGCCGCCCATGCGCTGATCGGTGTCGTCGTGAAGGTAGGCGGCCAGCGGCGGGTCTTGTTCGCCGCGCGCCATGGCCGGCATGCGGAAGGGCGCCAGCGCTTCGGTGGTGACCACCCAGGGCGACACGGTGGACGCAAAGTTCTTGCCTTGGAACGGCCCGAGTGGGCGGTATTCCCACGCTTGTATGTCGCGCGCCGACCAGTCGTTGAATAGCCCGAATCCGGCGATGTGCTGAGCGGCTGCATGCATGGGAATAGGCATGCCTAAGGGGTTGCCGTTGCCGACCCACATGGCCAGCTCGAGTTCAAAGTCGAGTCGAGCGCTGGGTTGCAGCGTTATCTTTTCATTGGCTTCGACTTGGCCCCAAGGGCGGCGCACCGCATGGCCGGAAGGCCGGATCGACGAGGCCCGCCCATGGTAAGCAATGGGCTGATAACGGTAGTTCGGCATCAGCGGATTGTCGGGCCGGAACAGCGCGCCGGCCTTCATCGCGTGGTGGATACCGGCGTAGTAGTCGGTGTAGTCGCCAATGTGCGCCGGGCTACCGAGCGGAAGTCCCAGCCGTGGCTGCAGAAGGGCATCGGCATGGCGCGTCGCCGGGCTGCCTTCCTGCAAGAGCGCGAATACCGCAAGGCGCACCTGTCGTCTCTCGGCGGCCGGTAGTGCCATCCAGGCATTCAGCCGTGGCGCGCAAAGGGCGGCGCGGGTGTCGGCGTTCAGCGTATCGAGCAGGCCCAGCGTTACGGCCTTGCCGAGGTTTAGCGCCTGATCGCCGATGGCGACCACGATGCCGCCGTCTTCGGTGTCGCACACACCCATTGGCAGGTTCTGTATCGGAAACTCCGCATGGCCGTTGGCGCTTTCGACCCAGCTTCGCGCGGCGGGGTCATGAGTGTGATCGATTCCAGTGGTTAATGTGTTCATAGTGCGGTCGTGCCTCCGTCGATGGCCCATGCCACGCCGCGCACTTCGGCTGCGGCAGGCGAACAGAAATACAGCGCCAGCTCTGCGATCTGGTCGACCGTCACGAAACGGCCCGAAGGCTGGCGTAGGCCGATCAAACGCTGTGTGGCGGTGTCGTTGTTGAGCCCCTCGCGTTCAGCAAGCGCATCGATCTGCTTCTGAACCAAAGGTGTGTGCACCCAGCCGGGGCAGATGGCGTTGCATGTCACCCCGGTTGGGGCGGCTTCAACGGCCACTGACTTTGTTAAGCCGATCAGGCCGTGCTTGGTGGCGTTGTAGCCGACCTTGTTGGCCCGGCCGCGCAAGCCGCTGATCGATGCGACATTGATGATACGGCCCCAATCGCGCGCCATCATGGCCGGAAGGGCCTTGCGGATCGTATGGAAACTGGCTGATAAGTTGACGGCCAGCATTTCGTCCCACACTTTCGGCGGGAACTGGGAAATGGGGCTGACGTGCTGGATGCCGGCATTGTTCACCAAGATGTCGAGCGCGCCGTGCTTTTCCTGCAGCGTATCCATCATCGCTTCAATCTGATCGGGCTCACGCAGATCGCAAGCCAGGTATTCGGGCCGGTCACCATACTGCTGTTCGAATTCGGTGCAGAGCGCCTCGGCTTCCTCTGGCGTGGCAAAACCGTTCAGCGCGACATGGGCGCCTTCGTGCGCAAGCCGGCGCGCAATGGCCAGGCCGATGCCGCTGGTCGAACCTGTGACGAGTGCTGTTCGTCTTTCCAACAATGCCATCCAATACTCCAAGTGAACGCTGGGGATGGAAAGAGTCTAGAGTTGCCGACTCATGATGTCTAATACATAATTGGCTCCCAATTAATACCTGGAGGGTATGAGTTAAACTCGCCGCAACATTGGCGCGTAGAGGCTCAACCCGGAAAAAGGCAACATGGAATTACGGCATCTGTACAGCTTTCTCGTGGTGGCCGAGGAACAGAATTTCACGCGTGCGGCGCTGCGCCTGCATATTGCGCAGCCGCCGCTTAGCAAGCGCATTCGAGAATTGGAAGAGGAGCTGGGCGTTAGGCTGTTCGAACGTAGCACTCGCAAAGTCGCCCTCACCGAAGCGGGTCGCGCGTTTCACAAGTACATCGCCGCGTTGCCTTCTGTGATTGAAGAGGCGGTGCAGGCCAGCCGTCGCGCCCATCGGGGCGAGACGGGCACGCTGCGCATTGGCTATACCGGCCGGGCCAGTCAGTCTCAGTTGCCAGGGCTTATGAGCCGGTTACGCCAGGTGTACCCCGATGTCGTGCTCGATCTTCACGGCCCGGCCACAACCGCCGCACTGAGAATGAAGCTGCTCGAAAATGAACTGGATGTGGCGCTGTGTTTTCTGCCGATTGAAGGGCCGGGCATTGCCACCCGCGCTACCACCGAAATTGAATTCGCAATGGCTTTGCCGGCATCGCACCCGCTAGCGGGCCAGGCGGAGGTGGAGCCCGGTCAGGTTCAGAGCGAACCTTTTGTGGCGTATCCGGCGGGGAAGGGCTTCCACCTGCGTATGGCGATGGAACGCATTTGCCGCGAAGCGGGCTTCGTACCGTATGTCATTCGCGAGACCGAAGCGTCGCAATCGTTGCTGTGTCAGATCGCGGCGGGCACCGGCGTGGGGCTGATTCCCATGGAAACGGCCGCTCTCAATATCGAAGGGGTCGTGTTCCGCCCATTGCCGACGGGCGCCTTACGGTTGCAGCACGGCTTGGCTTGGCGGCAAGATAGCGCTAACCCGGTGTTGGCGCGACTGTTAGAACTGTGACGCGTATCGTCGGCTCGGTCAGCAAAAAATACGGGGCAGCCCTGATCGAACTGCCCCGCGTTTGGATGCTGGCTGTGTAGCCGTTAACTCACCGGATCAGGCGACTTCCTTCAGCGTTTGGCCGACCGCGTCGAAAAGGCTGTCGAGCTCGGCGGGCGTGCTGGTGAACGGGGGCCCGAACTGCAGCGTATCGCCGCCGAACCGAACGTAGAATCCCTTCCTCCAAAGCTTGATGCCGGCTTCATAGGGCCGGATTGTCGGGTCACCGTCGCGCGGGGCGATCTGAATCGCGCCACCCAGGCCGCAGTTGCGAATGTCGATGACATTGGGGCTGCCCTTCAGCGCGTGCAGTGATGATTCGAAATGCGGAATCAGTTCGGCGGCCCGTTGGATCAGGTTGTCGCGATCAAGCAGGTCGAGAGCGGCAATGCCTGCGGCGCATGCCACCGGATGGGCCGAATACGTATAACCATGGCCGAATTCAACAGCGTGTTCGGGCAAAGGCTGGTTCATGAACGTATCGTAAATCTCGGTGGAAGCTACGACCGCGCCCATAGGCACGGCGCCATTGGTGAGCTGCTTGGCGATGTTCATGATGTCGGGTGTCACGCCAAAGAACTCGGCACCCGTGGTCTTGCCCAAACGGCCAAAACCCGTAATGACTTCGTCGAATATCAGCAAGATATTGTGCTGCGTGCAGATTTCGCGCAGGCGCTGCAGGTAACCAGTGGGTGGCACGATGACGCCGGCAGAGCCTGACATGGGCTCAACAATCACCGCAGCAATGTTCGAGGCGTCGTGCAGCTCGATCAGCTTAAGCAGTTCATCGGCCAGCGCCACACCCCCTTTCTCGGGCTGCCCGCGCGAGAAGGCCTGGTCGGCCTGCAGCGTGTGAGGCAGGTGGTCGACATCCATTAGTGATCCGAACATCTTGCGGTTGCCGCCGATGCCCCCCAGGCTGGTGCCGGCCACGTTTACGCCATGGTAGGCGCGGGCTCGGCCGATGAGCTTCGTCTTGGCGGGCTGGCCCTTCAGGCGCCAGTAGGCGCGCGCCATCTTCACGGCGGTGTCGGTGGCGTCGGAGCCCGAGTTGGTGAAGAACACATGGTTCAAGCTGCCAGGCATGAGCGTGGCGACTTTATCGGCCAGTTGGAAGGCTAGCGGATGCGAGAATTGAAAGGCCGGGGCGTAGTCGAGTGTGCCCAATTGCTGTGCCACGGCTTCCTGAATCTCTTTACGGCTATGGCCCGCGCCACAGGTCCAGAGACCCGACAGGCTGTCAAAAATCTTGCGGCCTTGATCGTCATAAAGCCAGTTCCCTTCCGCTTTGACGACGAGGCGTGGGTCTTTATGGAAAGCGCGGTTCGCGCTGAACGGAATCCAATGGGCGCGCAGGTTGAGTGAATCGACCATGCTCGCAGGCTGGAATGCTGGGAAGTTCATAAGCGTCTCCGTGATGGACACCCAAACAAAGGAAGGCCGAGTCGCCGGCCGCAACGATATGGCTCCATTATGCAAAATGCTTTGCATGAGTAAAATGGGTTTTCCTTAAACAATACTTATACAAAAACTCATTTAATGAACGCGACGCCGCTGGCCCAAATTACCGATGTGGATCTACGCCTGCTGCGGGTCTTCCAGGCCGTGGCGCAATATGGCGGCTTTGCGGCGGCCGAGAGCGCGCTGGGTATCACCGCGTCGGCCATCAGCCTCCATATGAGCGAACTCGAGCGCCGCCTTGGCATGCGCTTGTGTCAACGGGGTCGCTCAGGCTTCGCACTCACCGACCAGGGCCGTGAGGTCTTGCGCGCCACGGCCGCGATGCTGGTGGCCATTGAAGACTTCCGAAGCGAGATGAACCAGCTGCAGCAGCGTCTACGGGGCGAGCTGAATATCGGTCTGATGAACAATCTGGTGACCCAACCGCGCATGCGCATCACTTCAGCGCTGCGCCGCTTGCGGCGCCAGAGCGATGAAGTGCACATCAACATCAGCATGAGTACACCCGGCGAAATCGAACGAGGTCTGCTTGACGGCCGACTGCATGTTGGGGCGCTTCCGCAAATTGCCACGCTAAGCGGCCTCGAGTACAGCCCCTTATACGAAGAGCGTTCTTTGCTGTATTGCAGCCATGACCACCCCTTGTATCAACGGCGCGCGGGCATCGACGCACGTGAGTTGGCGGCGGTTCCGGCGGTAGCACCGAGCTACCGCATGAATGCGCAGGCGCTTGGCCTGCACAAAGGCCTGAACTGCGTGGCCAAAGCCACGGATCGCGAAGCTATTGCATTCCTGATTCTTACCGGCGAATACATCGGCTTTCTGCCCGACCATTACGCGGCGGCCTGGGTGGAAAAAGGGCACATGGCACCGTTGCTGCCCGAATCCATGAGCTTCCTGGTTACCATTGCTGCCGCCACCCGCGTGGGGCGGCGGCAGAACTTGATTGTTGACCGCTTCATGGACGAATTGCTGGCTGCTTCCCACGACTAGCCAGTATTCGACCCACCGACCTCAGGGGGTGAGCTCGCCGTTCTTGTTGTTGTCGTGATAGTGGAATTCGCTCATGACATGGCCGAGGAATTCCTCGCGGCTAATGCGCCTGTCTTCATTGACATCCACTTTCGTGAACTGGTCGGGAGTGAGGATGTTGGTGGTCTCGGTTTCCTCGAGCGTGTTGTTGCCGTCGGTGTCGAGTTTAACGAAAGCGCCTTCCATGAAGCGGTAGTACTCGACTTCACTGATGGTGCCGCTGCCGTCTGTGTCGATATGGTTGAACTGTTCGTGGGTCATGCCCGTTGTGCCTTGTGCCAAGGCGAAGGCAGGCGCTGCGGCCATGAGTGAGGCGATGAGTAGTTTGGATGGTTTCATGATTGCTCCTTACTTGCAGCCCATAGTGTTGCCAATGTAGCCGCCGGCGCCCATGCCTACGGCCGTTGCAGCGGTGCGGCCGCGACCGCCCCCTATGGTGCTGCCAAGAAGGCCGCCGATCACCGCACCGCCCACCGTGCCGGCTATGCAATTGAATTCCGCGTTGCGCGAGTGGCCTTGAGAGCCGGAGGGTGCCTGGCAAGCTGCCAGAGCTCCAACGCTGAGCAATGCTCCGACCAGCAAGGCTTTATTCGACATCTTCTTCTTCATTTTTCGCTCCTTGGATACGGAACTAAGGTCCGATAGTGCTGAGGGTTCAGGCTTCATTCGAGATACCCAGGCGCCTGCGGCATGGCCGCGAACTCTTGGGGGTCGTGTTGCACGATTATGCGGGCGCCCAAGTTGCGAGCGAGCGTTTCGATGCGATTCATTGATGCCAGTGTATCGGCGCGGTTGGTGTTGAACGTGGGCACGCGCTGATACCGGCGGTTCTCGAGGGTGTGATAGAGGTCGCCGCTCAGTATGACGGGGCCGCTACCTGCCAAACGCACCAATAGTGCATGATGCCCGGGCGTATGGCCCGGCGCCCGCAGAATCTTTACCGAGCCGTCGCCGAAGACGTCGTGATCGCCGTCGATCAGCTGTTGGCGGGTGCTGCGACCCGGGCGAACATTCTCGGGGTTGATAAATGCGTTGGGTTCATTCTGAGCGGCTTCGCGTTCATGACGATTAACCAACCATGTGGCATCGTGGAAGGCGCCTGCGTTACCGGTATGGTCGAAATGGAAATGCGACAAGGCCAGGTAGTCGACGCGTTTGACCCCGATCATTTGCAGCTGCGACTGCAGGCTGCGATCAACCTGAAGTATCACGCCGCCATCGACGGTCACCGGCCCCTTACCGACAAGAGGGTCACCGAGCCCGGTATCCCAGAGCAGTGTGCCGGTTGGGTGCACCACCACGTAGCAGGGCGACACCACCGCGCCGGGGCGACCATCGTATTCCCCCGTATCGGAGAACATGCCCATATCGGGAACCTGAAGCCGCCCGCAATCGAGCGTGTATAGGCGCACGCCTGTGGCGGTTCCGAGCATTGGCGCGCTTGCTGAGGGTGCCATCACCGCGCCGGAAGCCGTAGCGGGCGCGCCGATAGGGAAGGGTACGGCGGGCGCGGGGGGCGGCGCTGGCTGTGCTTGTGCAGTGGAAAGCGTCAAGGCCGCCAGAGCGGCGGCCACAGCGGATTTGCCTGCGAGTCGGCGTATCATCGTTGTCTCCTTGGTTTGGGCACTCGGGTCGACTCCCAGCTTTTATAGCAAGCCTCGTGCACTCACGCCAGTAGACCACGAATTTCCTAGGTGAAAACAATGGGATAGAGCGACAACATCAGTAGGGTCGCCATACCCAGGTTGAACCGCTGCGTGGCACGCGGGCCAGCCGTCAGGGCTGAGCCCACCCTTCGCGTTCCGCGAGTTTCTTGTAGGCGTGCCCGGCCAAAGCGACATCTTCCAGGCCCACCCCCACGGACTTGTAGAGGTAGATGTCGTCTGCGTGATTGCGCGTTACGCGGCCCACCACCACTTCACTGAATTCGACGATCTTTTGTTCTACACCGATCGCCGGATCGGCCAACAGAAGGTCACCGGCTTCCTGCAATGTTTGGGGCTTCCATTCGACGACGATGGTGTGGGCGCGAGCAAGCAGCGCATCGTCCAGTTCACGCGTGGTGGGCAGGCTTGAACCGATTGCAGCGATGAAGGCGCCGGGCTTCACTGCGCTTCCCGAGAAAAGCGGCTCGCGCGACCGTGAGGCCGTGACAATGATGTCGGCTGTCGCGGCTATGGTGTCGGGCGCTTCTCGTTTCACCTCGGCACCGGTGAGCTTTGCTAGCCGCGGTTCAAGCTCGTCGGCGGCGTAAGGGTCGTGTACCAACACCTGCTTAAGACCTAAGGCGTGCGTCATCTGAACGGCATGTTCCACGCCCTGTGTGCCCGCGCCGAAAAGGCCCATCACTGCGGCGTCGGGGCGAGCCAGCGCCTGGGCGGCAAGAAGCGAACAGGCTGCTGTGCGGATGCGCGTGATGGCACCCGCGTCGAGCGTGGCCAAGGGCCTACCGTCGCGTGCGGAAAACAGCAGAATCACGAAGCTGAACCGGCCCTCTATGGTGGTGTACACCTTCGCACCCACAACGTCTTGGCCGGGTATGACCGCTCCCAATGTCGACAATTTGACGCCTGCGGCTTCGGTACG
>CAZPYF010000042.1:0-13207 GCA_964590015.1 uncultured Burkholderiaceae bacterium | reverse complement strand
GTGCGTCGGTGTAACGGAAAGTCGGCGTTTCGCCGCCGACTCAGCCGGTGACCACCGCGTACGCGGAGTGGTTGTGAATCGACTCGAAGTTCTCGGCTTCAATGCGGTAATCGAGCACGCCCGGTAAAACGCGCACGGCCTGCGCAACGTCGCGCACCAGGTCTTCCACAAACTTGGGGTTTTCGTAAGCGCGCTCTGTCACGAACTTCTCGTCAGTGCGCTTCAACAAGCCCCATAGTTCGCACGATGCCTGAGCCTCGACATCGCGAATCAACGTATCGACATCCACCAGCGCCGGGTCGGCAAAGCGCGCGGTAACGGTTACGTGCGAGCGCTGATTATGCGCGCCATATTCGGAAATGGCCTTCGAGCAGGGGCACAAGCTGGTGACGGGTACCTGCACGGTGAGTTCGAAGCTGACTTCAGGCACAGCCGTTTCACTTTTACGGGCCACGCACTTCCACGATACTTCGTAATCCATGAGGCTGGAGACCTGTGAAACCGGGGCCACCTTGTTTATGAAATACGGAAACCGTGCGTTCATGTCGCCCTGATTTGCGCCGAGTAGATCGAGCATCTCGAGGCCCATCTGGCAGAACGAAGCCGGAGTCATGGGGGTACGACGGTGCGCATCGAGCAACGCCACAAAGCGCGACATGTGCGTGCCCTTCTCGTGAGCGGGCAACGCCACGGTGAGCTCCCAATCTGCGACGGTAGGCAAGCTTTCGTCTGCCGCAGCCACAATCATGGGATGCCTGACGCCACGCACACCCACGCGCTGAATTGCAATGTGACGCGTGTCGACACTGCTTTGCACGTCGGGCATGGTAACGACAGGATCAGTCAGAATATTCATTTCACTCAAATCCAAAGAAAACGTCAGGAGGTCTGCCGAGCAAGCTGCACGACCTTGCCTTCGGTAAACCGCTTGCCCCAACGGGCTTCGACAGAAGCAACGATGCCTGGTGCATCCAGGCCCAGGCCGCTCAGTATCACGGCCTGATCGCCGTGATCGATGTAGCGATCCGGCAGGCCCAGTTGCAGCATGGGCATCTGCACGCCATGGGCGGCCAGGCATTCCAGCACGGCGCTGCCGGCTCCGCCCATAATCGCCCCTTCTTCGATGCTTACGAAGGCATCATGGCTTTCCGCCAGTTCAATGAGCAGGGCTTCATCGATAGGCTTGACGAACCGCATGTCAACGACCGTAGCATCAAGCTGCTCGGCTGCCTGCAGCGCAGCCGTGAGCAACGTTCCGAACGCCAGAATGGCGATGCCGCGCCCTTCGCGGCGTACCACCGCCTTGCCGATCGGAACGGTATCGAGCCCCGGGCTAATGGCGGCGCCGCGGCCGGCACCACGCGGGTACCGCACCGACGCCGGCCCGGGGTGATGAAAGCAGGTCGACAACAGCAGGCGCGCTTCATTCTCGTCGGATGGCGTGGCCACTACGATATTGGGCAGGCAGCGCAAGTAAGCGATGTCGTAGTTGCCGGCATGCGTGGCCCCATCGGCACCGACAATTCCGGCGCGGTCGAGCGCCAGCGTGACGTCGAGATTCTGCAGGGTTACGTCGTGTATGAGCTGATCGTAGCCGCGCTGCAGGAAGGTGGAATAGATGGCGACGACGGGCTTTTGCCCCTCACACGCCAGGCCGGCCGCGAACGTGAGCGCATGTTGCTCGGCGATGCCCACGTCAAAATAGCGGTTTGGAAAACGCCGTTCGAACTCCACCAGCCCGCTACCCTCGCGCATGGCCGGGGTGATGCCGAACAAGCGCGTATCGTGCTGCGCCATATCGCACAGCCACTGCCCGAACACCTGTGTGAAGGTGGTGCGCGGGGTTGTGGCGGGCTTCTGGATGCCAATAACAGGGTCAAACTTGCCTGGGCCGTGGTACAGCACCGGGTCGGCTTCGGCCAATTTGTAGCCTTGCCCTTTGCGGGTCACGACATGCAAAAACTGCAGCCCGCCGCGTTCGCGCAAGTTCTCGAGCGTGGGCAACAGAGCGTCGAGGTCATGGCCGTCGATCGGCCCGACATAATTGAAGCCCAGCTCTTCAAATAACGTGGCGGGCGACACCAGGCCCTTGGCGTGGCCCTCAACGCGCCGAGCCAGCTCAAGCACGGGCGGTACCCGTTGCAAGACGGCCTTCCCGACGTTTTTTGCCGCGGCATAGAAGTCGCCCGACATCAGGCGGGCCAGATAATGGTTGAGCGCGCCCACCGGGGGCGAAATCGACATATCGTTGTCGTTCAGCACCACCAACACATTCACGTCGGGCGTCACACCGGCGTTGTTGAGCGCTTCGAACGCCATACCCGCCGTCATGGCGCCGTCGCCGATCACGGCAATGTGTTGCCGCTGACTATGACCGGTGTTGCGCGAGGCGACCGCCATGCCCAGAATCGCCGAGATCGACGTTGAGGAGTGGGCGGTGCCGAACGCGTCGTATTCCGACTCGCTGCGTTTGGGAAACCCCGAAATGCCGCCGGCCTGACGCAGCCGCGCCATCTCTTCCCGACGCCCGGTGAGTACCTTGTGGGGATACGATTGATGCCCCACATCCCAGACCAGGCGGTCGTCGGGCGTATTGAACACATGATGCAGCGCAATCGTGAGCTCGACGGTGCCCAGGTTTGACGACAGATGACCACCGGTACGCGATACCGACTGCAGCACGAACTGGCGCAATTGGTCGGCGAGACTTTTAAGCTCACGGCGATCAAGCCGGCGCAAATCGGCAGGCGAGTTAATCTGTTCGAGGCTGACGTTACTCATTGATGGTGTCGATGTTCTTTGCCGCTACGGCGCGAGGTGAATCTTGCATTGTAGTCTGACCCTAACCGCCAGGCGGGGTAAACCGTAACAAAGCTTAAAGCTTCAATTATCGATCACGGCCCACAATGTAATCGGCAATATTCCCCAACTGGGTTGCAGACGGGCCTAGGGGCAGCAACGCGGCCCGTGCCTCGTCACGCAAGGCGTGCAGCAACTCGCGCGAGCCTTCGAGCCCCATGATCGATACATAGGTGGGCTTGTTTTCAAGCAGGTCTTTGCCGGCCGTCTTGCCCAATGTTGCGGTATCGGCGGTGACATCAAGGATATCGTCGGCCACCTGGAAGGCCAGACCGATGGCGGCGGCATACCGCTCCAGACCGTCGCGCACGATGGAACCCGCTCCGGCAACGATACCGCCCAGCAGCACCGACGCTTCCAGCAATGCACCGGTCTTCATGCGATGCATCTGCTGTAGTGTGTCTTGTTCAAGCACGCGCCCTACACTTTCGCAATCGATGGCCTGGCCGCCCACCATACCTTGGCTGCCGGTGGCTCGCGCCAAGAGCTGAATGGCTTGCACGACCAGTGCCGGCGCAACGGGCATGAGCCCGAGCGACTCGAAGGCCAAAGGCTGCAGCGCGTCGCCGGCCAGCATTGCGGTGGCCTCATCGAATTTGACGTGCACGGTGGGCCGCCCTCGGCGCAGGGTATCGTCGTCCATGCAGGGCAGATCGTCGTGCACAAGTGAGTAGGCGTGCACGAATTCCACCGCGACCGCGGCGTGATCGAGCGCCATGTTCTGTGCGGTCGTGGCGGCAGCCGACTGTAGCGACGCTTCGCCCGCGGCGTACACCAAGGCGGCGCGCACCCGTTTGCCGCCGCCCAACACCGCATATCGCATGGCCTCATGCAGGCGCGCGGGCACGGCGTCTGCTGCCGGCAGGGTGTGTTCCAGCATGGCTTCGACTTGCTGCACGCGGGCGGGCAGCCACGTTTCGAAGTCGGGCTGAACAACGGAATGAGCGCTCATGCGCCGCCCTCGCCGGGTGTGTCGTCGAGCGTCTTGAGCAGGCTGCCTTGCAGCACACGCACCTGCTCTTCCGCGACATCGAGCCGCTGTTGGCAGATGCGCGCCAGCTCGACGCCGCGCTGGTAAGCCTTCAGCGAATCGTCGAGGGCAAGGCCGCCGTCTTCCATCTTTGCGACAAGGTTTTCTAGTTCAGCCAGCGCTGATTCGAAATCGAGCGGTTGCTCCGCCGGCTCTTGACCCTGAGCGTCGCGTGCGGATAGATCTGATGCCATGATGGGTAGGTATCCTGAACAGATTAACTAAGGGGCGCCGTGGGGCCGCCCGGACTTCATTGTATTTGATGAAGAAAGTGAACCGGAACTGAAACGACACCCCGGGCGCCGCCTCTTGAGACGGCCGGGTTCCTGGAAAAAGCTAGGGTACAATTCCCGGTCGTTTTCCATCGGCCAGTCCGTATTTTTTCTTCGCACCGGGGAAGCATCCCCTGGTCTGAACTGCGGGGGGAATCATGACCGATATCGGTCGCCATGCGCATGTCTCGCCGGCGCAGGCCCAAATTCCAGTACGTTCCTATTTCGACGCAGCAGTATTTGCCAAAGAGCAGGAACTGATCTTCAAGCAATCGTCAGTATACGTTGGCCACGAGAACATGGTTCCCGAGAACGGCGACTGGCGCACCCTTGGCCAGGAACAGGCCGGCCGGGTGTTGGTGCGTGAACCGCAAGGCGTCACGCTACTGTCCAACGTGTGCCGCCATCGCCAGGCCATCATGCTCGGCGGGCGCGCCGGGCAAGTAAGCGACCCGCAACGCTCAACCGGCAACCTGCGCGATACCGGCGGCAAAATCGTGTGCCCCATACACCGCTGGACCTACGAGCCCGACGGCACGCTGATCGGCGCACCCGAGTTTCCTGAAAAGCCTTGCCTGAACCTTGAACGCTTCCCGCTGCACAACTGCCACGGGCTACTGTTTGAAGGCCCGCGAAACCCTGCGCACGACATGGCGGCACTGTTTGCCAGCCCCGAATTCGATTTCTCGGGCTATGTGCTCGACCATGTGGAATACCATCGTTGCCAGTACAACTGGAAGACCTTCATCGAGGTCTACCTTGAAGACTATCATGTCGCGCCCTTTCACCCGGGGCTCGGCCGCTTCGTCACGTGCGATGATCTGCAATGGGAATTTTCCGACTGGTACAGCGCGCAGCGAGTGGGCGTGAACAAGGCATTCGGGCAACCGGGTAGCGACATCTATCGTGAGTGGCACGACCGGCTGCTCGACTACCGCGGCGGCCAGGCACCTGATTTCGGCGCCGTCTGGGTCACGTATTTTCCCACGCACATGATCGAGATCTATCCGCATGTGCTGGTGCTCTCCACGCTACACCCCATAAACCCGCAAGAAACCCTCAACGTCGTCGAGTTTTATTATCCTGAGGAGATCGTTGCGTTCGAGCGCGAGTTTGTAGAAGCTCAACGAGCAGCCTATATGGAAACGGCGGTGGAAGACGACGAAATCGCAGAACGCATGGACGCCGGGCGCCGCGCGTTGATGCAACGCAATGCCGACGAGTCGGGCCCTTACCAGTCGCCCATGGAAGACGGCATGCAGCATTTCCACGAATGGTACAAACGCATGATGGGCGGCGGCCTGAAGGCATAACGCTCGTGGGACACGGGCACGTGCCTTCTAAACCCGGCGGGCTTCTTCCTGCGCCGGCGTGCCTTTGCTTACTGGCGCCGCCGCTTTACCCTGCATCACCCGGCTTTCGCTGTATGTGCGCCAGGTCGACAAGAGGCCCGATGCCACAATGAGCGCCATCCCGCTCCATGCCATCCAGTCGGGAATGTCGTTCCAGAACACCACCCCGATGATCGCTGCAAACACAATGGTCGTATATTGCAGGGCGGCGGTCAGCAACGCCGAGCCCAGACCGAACGCCCGAGTCATGGCCAGCTGGCCTACCAAGCCAAACACCCCCACCCCAATCAGCATGAGCCATCCGGCCGGCCTCAATTCCGGCCAGCCGTTGATGGCCAGGCCCACCGTGCCCGTGAAGCAGACAAAACAGGAAAAGAACAGCACAGTGCGCCATTCAGGTTCGCCAAGGCGACCCAGCGAGCGCACTTGCATCATGGCCATGGCGGAACAGGCGCCCGCAGCCAGCCCGACCAGCACACCCACCATCTGATCGGCACCGATGCTGGGCCGCAAGATGGCAAGTACACCCGCAAAGCCGAACAGCACAGCCACGGTGCGCACCATATCGCGTTGCTTCCAGTCGCGCGCGAGCATCCACCCGGCAATGAAGAGCGGTGACGTGTAGTTCAGACTAACGGCTGTAGCGAGCGGCAAGGCAGAGATGGCGAAGAAGCCCAACCACATGGATGAGACGCCGGTGACGTTACGGGCGACATGCAGGCGCCAGCTTTTGGGGCGTAACGAGCGCCGTGTGGCGACGGCCCAGATCAGAAGCAGGAGAACCGACGGTATGCCCCGAAAGAGCACGATCTGCGGCAGGCTCGCCTGCAGGTCGGATGCCAGTTTGACGCAAGCCCCCATGGCCGCGAACATGAGGCTGGCCAGAAGCATCCATAAAGACTGCATGAATTGAACCGAAAATCAGAGGAAAATGGCACCCGTCGAGGCGGAGCCAATACTATACTCCCCTGCCAGGGCGTTTTTTCGTGGCGGCTCGCCCAATGGCCATAATCGGTCGCTCGACCAGGTCTTTTCAAACGTAAAGACACCCCCATATACAAAAAAACATCTTGCTCGCAACCCGGAGAACCTCGCGACCATGAAGCGCATTGTTTTATTCCTGATGACCAACTTCGCGGTGCTGCTCGTATTGAGCGCAACCATGAACGTTCTTGGTGTCGGCCGCTACCTCACCGAGAACGGCCTCGACCTCACCCAGTTGCTCATCTTCGCAGCCGTAATCGGTTTCACCGGTTCGATCATTTCGCTGTTGATCAGCAAACCCATGGCCAAAGCCAGTACCGGCGCACGGGTCATCGATCCGCAGGCGCCGGCGAACGCACGCGAAGCGTGGCTGCTCGACACCGTGCACCAGTTGGCCGATCGCGCCGGTATCGGTCGCCCTGAAGTAGCGATCTATGAAGGCGCACCCAACGCCTTCGCCACCGGTGCCTTTAAGAATGATTCGCTGGTAGCCGTGTCTACCGGCCTTTTGCAGGGCATGACCGAAGAAGAAGTTGCCGCAGTGCTGGCCCATGAAGTGGCTCACATCGCCAATGGCGACATGGTTACGCTCACCCTGATTCAAGGCGTCGTGAACACGTTCGTGATTTTTATGGCGCGTATCGTGGGCTACTTCGTTGACCGTGTGCTGCTCAAGAACGAGCGTGGTGTGGGCATCGGCTTCTACGTGTCGGCCTTCATCTGCGAAATTATCTTCGGCATATTGGCTTCAACCATTGTGGCGTGGTTCTCGCGGCAACGTGAATACCGTGCGGATGCGGGCTCCGCTGCCCTGCTGGGCTCACGCGAGCCCATGATCCGCGCGCTGGCTCGCCTCGACACCATGCAATCGGGCGAGCTGCCCAAGAACATAGAAGCCTCCGGTATTTCCGGTGGCAAGGCGATCAGCGCGCTGTTCGCCTCGCACCCGCCGATCACCTCGCGAATCAACGCACTGCAGGCGCTGCAACGCATCTAACTGAAAGAGAGTCGGGCCCCGTTACGGCCGGCAATGCTCAGTCGAGCAGCCGGTCGAACCATGCCACTGCCTTGGCCCAGGCATCGCGAGCATCGGGCCCGTTATAACTGGGCCGGTAATCGGCATAGAACGCGTGGCCCGAGTCAGGGTACACCTCGATGTGCGAGGCGCGCGCAGCGTCGTTGCCCTGCTTCAGCGCCTCTTGCATGCGCTGCACGTCACCCATCGGAATGCTGGCATCTTCCCCCCCGTACAAGCCCAGTACGGGGGCATGCAAGCGCGAGACGAGGTCGATGGGGTGCTCTTTCTGCATGGGGCTATGGCCCGTAACCAACTTCCCGTACCACGCCACCGCGGCTCGGCACTGCGGGTTATGCGCCGCGTATAGCCAGGTGAGCCGCCCACCCCAGCAGAAGCCGGTAACACCTAACCGGCTCGTATCGGCGCCCTGGGCAGCCGCCCAGGCCACCCCGGAATCCAGGTCGCTAAGCACCTGCTCGTCAGGCACCTTTGAAACGATCTCGCGCAACAGTTGCGTGATGTCGTTGTACTGACCGGCATCACCCTGGCGCTGATACAGCTGCAACCCCAAAGCCATGTAACCCTCGTGGGCTAATCGGCGGCATACGTCCTGAATATGTTCATGCAGGCCGAAAATTTCCTGTATGACCAGGATTAGCGGCGGACGCTCGGTGGCCGCCGGGGTCGCGTAGTACGCCGACATGACTCCATCATGTACAGGAACTTCCACCCTGCCGTGGCGCAAGCCGTCGGCACTGGTCTGGATGGTGTTGCCGTTGTTTCCCGTGATGTCTGAAAAGGCCATGTTTCCTCCTTGTTGTGTTGCAAGCGTAGCGTCAGTGCGCCTGTTCCCAGTTGTGGCCCAGGCCGACTTCAGCCATGAGAGGCACGCTGAGTTCGGCCACCGAGCACATGAGACGCGGCAGATTTCCGGCCACGACTTCAACCTCATCGGCGGGCACATCGAGAACCAACTCGTCGTGCACCTGCATGACCAAACGGCTTTGCAGTTGCTCTGAGCTGATCCAATCGTCGACGGCCACCATCGCCATCTTGATCAGGTCGGCAGCCGTGCCCTGTACCGGAGCATTGATGGCGGCCCGTTCAGCCGCCGCACGCCTTGGCCCCTTTGCACCGCGCAGATCGGGCAACCAGATGCGGCGCCCAAACACCGTTTCAACATACCCCTGTTCGTTGGCTTGCGCACGTAGGGTTTCCATATATCGCGCAACACCTGGATACCTATTGAAATATCGGTCGATATACGCCTTTGCCGCATCGCGCGTGATACCCAGGTTCGAAGCCAGCCCGAATTCGCCCATGCCGTAGATCAAGCCGAAGTTAATGGCCTTAGCCGCACGGCGCTGCTCTGACGACACATCTTCAAGGCCGACGCCGAACACTTCCGAGGCGGTGGCCCGGTGAATATCGAGGTTCTCGACGAAGGCTCGACTCAGATTATCGTCGTCGGACATGTGTGCCATGACCCGCAACTCAATCTGCGAGTAGTCGGCCGACACGATATGCCCATCGGCCACAAAGGCCGTACGCACTCGGCGCCCCTCGGCCGTACGCACCGGAATATTCTGCAGATTCGGGTCGGAAGACGCCAACCGGCCCGTAATCACCGCCGCCTGAGCGTAGCGGGTGTGTATACGCCCCGTAGCGGCGTTGATCATCTTTGGCAGCTTGTCGGTATAGGTGGATTTCAGCTTCGACAGACTACGGTACTGCAGAATCAGCGCGGGTAACGGATAGTCGAGCGCCAGCCGGCTGAGCACGTCCTCGTCGGTCGACGGCGCCCCGCTGGCGGTTTTCCGTAACACCGGCAGGCCCATACGCTCGAACAGAATTTCGCCGAGTTGCCGGGGCGAGTTCAAGTTGAACGGTTGGCCGGCCTGTTCAAAAACCTGCCGTTCCAGCTCGAGCATCTGTTGCCCCAGCTCGTGGCTTTGCATCGCGAGCACGTGCGGGTCGACCTTAACGCCATTGCGCTCAATGGTGGTGAGCACCTCAGAACATCGGATTTCGAGTTGATAAATGCGTTCCAGGCCCGCTTCCGCCATGATGCGCGGCCGCAGCATCTGATGAAGCTGCCAGGTGAAATCGGCATCTTCGCAGGCGTACCGCGAGGCGTTTTCGATGGGCACTTCATCGAAGCAGATCTGCTTGGCACCTTTGCCGCAGATGTCTTCATACAGCACCCCGGTGCGCCCCAGCCAACGTTCTCCGAGCTCCTGGAGATTGACCCGCTTATGCGATTCCAGCACATAGGCCTGCAACATCGTGTCTTCGGTAATGCCGGCCAGGCGGATGCCTTCATTCATGAGAATGTGCGCATCGTATTTCGCGTTGTGCAACAGCTTGGCGGCTTCGGCATCTTCCAGCCATGGGCGTAGCCGTTCAAGCACATATTCTTTCGGCAGCTGCTGCGTGACATCGGGGCCGCGATGAGCGACTGGTACATAGCAGGCCACCCCGCCGGCTGTAGAAAACGAAATACCCACCAAGCGCGCCGCCATGGGATCGAGCGATGTGGTCTCGGTATCCATGGCCACCAGTTCGCTGGCGCGCAGCACATCGATCCAGCGATCAAGCGCGGCCTCATCGAGTACGGTGTCGTAGACGGCGGTGGGCGCAGGCGGCGCGTCGAGCGCCACGCGAGCATCTTGCTCGGGCACGCGGCCGGCGTCGCCGGTGAGTTCGCGCAACCAATTGCGAAACCCATAGCGATCAAATAAGGCGATGAGGGTGTCGCGATCTAATGGTTGCGGCACCAGAGCTTCGAGCCCCCCATTGAAGTCAACTTCGCAGTCGACCTTTATGGTGATGAGCTTGCGTGTGAGCGCGAAGCTGGGAATGGCGTCGCGCAGGTTCTGACCGGCCACCCCCTTGATTTCGTCGGCGTGCTGAATCAGGCCTTCGATGGAGCCATACTGCTGCAGCCATTTGACGGCGGTCTTGGGGCCCACTTTAGGAACCCCCGGCACGTTATCGACGGGGTCGCCCACGAGCATGAGATAATCAATGATCTGCGAGGGCGCGACACCGAACTTGTGTTTCACGCCCTCAATATCAAGGCGTTCGCCGTTCATGGTGTTTACCAGCTCGACATGCTCGGTCACCAACTGCGCGATATCTTTATCACCCGTCGAAATGATGGTGTGCACGCCTTGCGCTTCGGCTTGGCAAGCCAACGTGCCGATGATGTCATCGGCCTCAACGCCGGGTACCGAAATCACCTTCCATCCCATGGCGGCAACGGCTTCATGGATGGGCCCGATTTGTGCTGAAAGGTCTTCGGGCATGGAGGGGCGGTGCCCTTTATATTCTGGGTACATCTCTTCGCGAAACGTTTTCCCGCGTGCGTCGAAAACGCAGGCCGCGAAATCGGCCTTGTGTTCGGAAATCAGCCTCCGTAACATGGAGATGACCCCGTACAGCGCGCCGGTCGGCTCGCCCTTTGCATTGCGCAAATCGGGCATGGCGTGATAGGCCCTGTAGAGATAGCTGGACCCATCAACAAGTAACAAGGTTTTTTTCATGTCTAATAAAATCGTCCGTTTACCGGCCACACAGCAGATTCCCCGGATTATGTCAGAGATGGAGTCGGCTGCGGAAACACTCCAGGAAATCGGCTGGGGCGTCAGCGTATTTGGCAGTGCCCGTCTGCGACCCGATTCACCGTACTACAAATTGGCCGAGATGTTGGGCGAACGCCTGGCAAAGGCAGGCCTCACTGTCATTGCGGGCGGTGGCCCGGGCATCATGGAAGCGGCCAACAAGGGCGCCTATGAAGCGGGCGGCCAGAGTGTCGGGCTGAATATCTCGCTGCCGCGTGAACCGCACAACAACCACTATCAAACGCATAGCCTGCAGTTTGATTATTTTTATTCGCGCAAGGCCACGTTCTTCATGCATAGCGCGGCCTACATCGCCCTACCCGGCGGCTTCGGCACACTCGACGAATTATTCGAAGTGATCACACTGGTTCAAACCGGCAAGACGCCGACGGCGCCCATCGTATTGATAGGCACCGAATTTTGGTCGGGGCTTTTAGATTGGATTCGCAGCCACTTGCTGGAAATGGGCCTGATCGGAAAGAACGATATCGACCTGATGCTGGTGACCGACGATATCGATGCGGTGATGGAACATATCCACACTAATTGTGCCGACTGCTTCACCCGGCACGAAGAACCCTCGCTGCCCATTGAGCGCGAGAATACGGCCGATGGCGTACCGCAGTAAGCAGTAGCCGGGCCGCATGTTTCCGCCCCGTAGCACGGGGCGGAATTCCGTACGCAACGTTATGCGGCGGTACCGCTTTCCCGCGACATGCGACGTCGCTCGTGCTCTTGCAAGTAGCGCTTGCGCAGGCGAATCGAGCTGGGTGTCACTTCTACCAGCTCGTCATCATCGATGAACTGCACCGCATATTCCAGTGTCAGCGGAATGGGCGGTACCAGATCGATGTGCTCGTCCTTGCCCGATGAGCGCACGTTAGTCAGCTTCTTTTCGCGTATCGGGTTCACCACCAGATCGTTGTCGCGGCTGTGAATACCGATGAGCATGCCCTCATACAGGGGCTCTTGTGGCGACACAAACATGCGCCCCCGTTCCTGCAGCTTCCATAGCGCATAAGCTACCGCCTGGCCGTCGTCCTGACTGATTAGAACGCCGTTGCGGCGCTCGCCCAGAGTGCCTTCCTTCACGTCATCGTAAGCGTCGAAGATATGGCTCATCAAGCCGGTGCCGCGAGTGAGGTTCAAAAACTCGGTCTGAAAGCCAATAAGACCCCGCGCCGGTATTCGGTACTCTAGCCTGGTACGGCCGCGCCCGTCAGCCACCATGTCGAGCAGCTCGCCTTTGCGGCGACCCAGCTCTTCCATGACGCCGCCCTGGTGGGCGTCTTCCACGTCAACCGTAAGCAGTTCGTACGGTTCCTGACGCACGCCGTTCACCTCCTTGAACATCACACGCGGACGCGATACGGCCAACTCGTAGCCTTCACGGCGCATGTTCTCGATCAGGATCGTAAGGTGCAGCTCGCCCCGACCGCATACTTCGAACACCATGTCGTCGTCGGTCGCATTCACACGCAGCGCCACGTTCGACTTGAGTTCCAGGTCGAGGCGCTCGCGCAACTGGCGGCTTGTGACGAACTTGCCTTCGCGCCCCGCCAGGGGTGAAGTATTCACCATGAAGTTCATGGTGAGCGTCGGTTCGTCGATGGTCAGCATGGGCAGCGGTTCGGGGTGAGCCGGATCCATGAGGGTGCAGCCGATACCGATCTCTTCGATACCATTGATCAGCACAATGTCGCCGGCCTGAGCTTCTTCGACAAGCTCGCGCTCAAGGCCCTTGAATGTCTGTACCTGATTCACGCGGCCCTTGAACGGCTTGGCCCCTGGGCCGAACTGAATGGCCACCTCGCTACCTGGGCGCAATCGACCGCGATTGATACGGCCGACGCCGATCTTGCCCACATAGCTGCTGTAATCAAGTGAGATGATCTGCATCTGCAACGGTCCGTCCGGGTCATCGTCGCGTTGCGGAACGTGCTCAAGAATCGTATCAAACAATGGGCGCATATCGCCGCTGCGCACGTCTTCCGTCATCCCGGCATAGCCGGAGAGACCCGAGGCATAGATGATGGGGAAGTCCAGTTGCTCGTCGGTCGCACCCAGCT
>CAZPYF010000041.1:0-13414 GCA_964590015.1 uncultured Burkholderiaceae bacterium | reverse complement strand
CTACACCGTGCGCAGCATCATGGATGACGCCCCGGTCAGCGTGTCGCCCAATACCAGCTTCGAAGAAGTGCAGCGGCTGATGCTCGAGAAGCACGCCCGCTACATTCCCGTAATGGACGGCCCCACCCTGCTGGGCGTGATCTCGTTCTACGACATGGCGGCCGCCATTGTGGCGGCCCAAGCGTTCGAGAACACCATGCTCAAAGCCTATATTCGCGACTGGCCCGGCGACAGCCAAGCCAGCGTTTAGGCGGGCTGGCCGGCCTGCTGAAGCGACTCCCAGGCGCGCTCCAGCAGTTGGGGGTCATTCGGCGCAAGCAATGCCTGGTCAGACAGCATCCGGCGCCAGCGGCGGGCCCCCGGCCGGCCGCTCTGCCAACCCAACATCCCTTTTACGATCATGCGCAAGGGCACGCCGGCGGCTACCTGTTCGTGCGCGTAACGCATCATGGCGTTGAGCACCTGCTCGTCATCGGGTTCGGCTTCGCAGTGCCCCAGCGCCACCGACAGGGCTGAAAGCACGCCCGGATCATGCCAAGCCGCGCGGCCTAGCATCACGCCATGGAACGTACCCAGGGCGCTCACACATTGGGCGGGTTGCGAGAGGCCGCCGTTCAACACGAACAGCGCATCGGGGAAATCTGCGGCCAACTGTGCCGCAACGTCGTAACGCAGGGGCGGAATTTCTCGGTTGTCTTTGGGGCTGAGGCCCTTCAGCACCGCGTTGCGTGCGTGAACAATGAATACACGGCAGCCGGTATCGTGGATCTGCCCCACGAAGTCGCGAACGAAGGCATACGATTCCTCGTAATCAAGGCCCAGGCGGTGTTTCACGGTGACCGGCACACTCACGGCGTCTTGCATGGCTTTGATGCAGTCGGCGACCAACGCCGGCTCGGCCATCAGGCAGGCACCGAACGCGCCCTTCTGCACGCGGTCGGAGGGGCACCCGCAGTTCAAGTTGATTTCGTCGTAGCCCCATTGTTCACCTAGCGAGGCGGCGTGGGCAAGAGCTTGCGGATCACTTCCGCCCAACTGCAGCGCCACAGGGTGCTCGGATGGGTTGAAATCGAGGTGGCGCGGCACATCGCCGTGCATTAAGGCGCCCGTCGTGATCATTTCGGTGTACAGCCGTGCCTTCGGCGCCAGCAGCCGGTGGAAATATCGACAATGCCTGTCGGTGACGTCGATCATGGGCGCGACACACAGGCGCCAGGCATCGTGCTCGTGCGCAGGTAAGGCTACCGACGGCCGGTTTGAATCGGTATCGGAAGGAGAACAAGACTTCATGTGCGACGTTTCCATGCCTGAATCGGCAGTTCCAGACCCTCTATTTTCGCATGCCTGGCAAGCTGGACTAAAATTCAGCCGGCCCGACGGGCTCAACCGCCACGAGCGCACACGAAACGCCTTCAGCCTTGCGGTATCGTTGTAGTGCACCGCCCCACCCTGCCGACCAAAGGAACTTCTCACATCCATGGCCGTATTCACCCCCGTCAGCGACGACGACGCCCGCGCACTGCTGCAGCGCTACGAACTGGGAGACCTGGTTTCCCTGCGTGGCATCACGGCAGGTATTGAAAACACCAATTATTTCCTGAATACCACTCGCGGCGAATACGTTCTGACGATATTCGAGGTGCTCACGGCCGAGCAGCTGCCTTTCTATATCGAGCTGATGGCGCATCTTGCAGAGCGCAACGTGCCGGTGCCGCATCCACAACGCATGCGCGACGGGCGGCGCCTCACCGAGCTGCATGGCAAGCCTACCGCCATTGTTACCCGGCTCTCGGGTGGTTACGAGCCTGACCCGAGCCCTTCGCATTGCGCTCAGGCCGGCGAAACCCTGGCGCGCATGCATCTGGCTGCGGCCGATTTTCAGATTCGCCAGCCTAACCTGCGCGGCCTTGAGTGGTGGCAGCAAACAACGCCCCAAGTCTTGCCCTTCCTCGACGTAGGCCAAGCCGACATGCTGCGTCATACCTTGTCGGAACAGCTGGATTTCTGCGAAACGGCCACCTATAAAGCGTTGCCGTCAGGGCCGGCGCATTGCGACCTGTTCCGAGACAACGTGCTGTTTGACGGCACCTATGAATCGCCGCGTATGGGCGGATTCATTGATTTCTATTTTGCGGGCGTCGACACCTGGCTGTTCGACGTGGCGGTCAGCGTCAACGATTGGTGCATCGAACGGGAAACCGGTGCGTTCATCGATGATCGCGTGCAAGCCTGGCTTAAGGCGTATGCCGCCGTTCGCCCTTTCACGCCCGAGGAGCACCAGGCCTGGCCCGTACTCTTGCAAGCCGCCGCGCTGCGGTTCTGGATCTCGCGCCTGTACGACTTCTTCCTGCCCCGCCCGGCGCAGACGCTCAAGCCGCATGATCCGAGGCACTTCGAACGCATCCTCCGGCTGCGCCGGCAGGTCACCGCCCCGAAATTGCCTTAAGCTGATCATCATGCAAGCCGCCATTCTTCCTATCAACGCCGGTTGGTTCTGGATCTACCAGGGCTACGTCATTTGTCGTCGGCAACCCCTTGCCATGTTCTTCTGGAGCATGACGCTGGGCCTGCTCATCACGTTCAGCTATCTGGTGCCGCTGTTTGGCCAGATGGCGCTGATCATTGCCACACCCAGCTTCACCTTTATGACGCTGGCGGCGTGCCGCCGTATCGATGCCGGCGAGCCGATGCAGCTGGGCATGTGGTCGAAGCCGCTACGCGAAGGCAATACCCGCAAACGTCTTTTTGTATTGGGGTTGGCTTATCTCGCCTGCTGTCTGGCGGGCGGGGTTATCGCCACCCTGCCCTTTCTAGGCAGCCTCACAGCCGCCATTGAGGGCCAAGGCCAAATCGATGAACTCGCGCTGTTGCAAGCCATGCGAGCGCCCATGCTCACGTTTGGGGTGCTCTACCTGCTGATTTCGATGCTGTTCTGGCACGCGCCCGCGCTCATCGGATGGCATGGCGTGCCCATGAGCCAGGCGCTGTTCTTCTCGATGGTGGCCTGCTGGCGCAACAAGTGGGCGTTCCTGCTGTATGGCGTCAGCTGGGCAGCCATCTTCTTCGGCGTGCAGATGTTCGGCGTGCTGCTATCGATACTCGGCTTACCTGAATCCGCCTTGCAGTTACTGATGATGCCGGTGAATATTGCAGTGGCCGCCGTGCTGTATGCCAGTTTCTACCCGGCCTACGTGAGCGTATTCAGATACGCTGAATAATGGTGGCGGTGGCCATGCCGTGGCCGATACACATTACCTGTAGCCCCAATTCGCCATCGGTGGCTTCCAGGCCTGCCAACATCTTGGCCATGAGGCCCGCCCCGGTAGCGCCCAGCGGATGGCCGTGCGCGATGGCACCTCCCCACGGGTTGACCTTGCCTGTATCTACGGGAAACTCGCGCAGCCATGCCAGTACAACGCTCGCGAAGGCCTCGTTCACCTCGATCCAATCAAGGTCAGTCACCGACAAGCCCGCACGTTGTAGTGCCGTGTGTGTGGCGGGAATAACGCCGGTGAGTTGCATCACTGGGTCGGACCCCACGGCCACTCGCGCCAAGAAACGCGCCCGGGGGCGATAACCGTCGGCCAGCGCCGCACTGCGTTCACCCAGCCACACCAACGAGGCGCCATCAGCAATCTGGCTGGCGTTCGCAGCCGTTACACGGCCCTTGCCAGGCTCACGAAACACGGGCGGCAACGCCGCCATGCGCGAAGGGTCGACCTTCTGCCGTATCCCTTCATCGACGCTCTGCCGCATGGCCGAACCGTCGCTCGCCGTGACGTCGACGGCCACGATTTCGCGATCGGCGATCTGTGCCGCCGCCCATGCCCGTTCATGACTCAAACGTGCCCAGTCGTCGAGCTCCTGGCGCTCGATACCCCACTGTTCGGCGATGCGCTCGGCGCTCTCCACCTGGTGGATCAGAGGCTGGCGCTCCAGTAACGCGGGGTTCAATATATCGAACCCTGTAAAAGCGTGGCGCCCGAGCGTGAGGTCGGTGAACATTGGCACCCGGCTCATGTTCTCGACACCACCGGCAACAACGTAGCGCATATCGCCCGCCGCAATGGCCTGGGCCCCAAAATGAACGGCCTGCTGGCTCGAGCCACACATGCGGTTCAACGTTACACCGGGCACTTGGTGGGGCCAGCCTGCCAGCATAAGGGCTAGTCGGGCGATATTGGCACCCTGTTCGCCCGCTTGGCTGACGCAGCCGGCAATGAAATCTTCCGCGCGTAGCGGCACATCCTCGTGCCGACCGGCCAAATGCGTGAGCAGGCCGGCCAACATCGCATCGGGTCGCTGTTCACGCAGCGCGCCGTTCGGGCGCCCGAATGGGGTGCGCAGCGCGTCGAGTATGACCGGTTCGGCGGCGGTGGAGCTCATGACGCGGCACCTTGGAAATCGGGTCGACGCTTCTGCAGAAAGGCCTCGGCCCCCTCTTTGAACTCTGCGCCCTGTGCGCCCTTCTGAAATGCCTGCCGTTCGGCTTCGAGCTGTTCGGGCAAGGTGTTCAAGGCGGCGGAGCGCAACAGCGCCTTGCTGCGCCCGAAGGCCTGCACGGCGCCGTCAGCCAGTCGTTTCGTAAGCGCGTCGGTACGCGCGCTGAGTTCGTCTGCCGGCACCACCCAGTTCACCAGACCCAATTGCTGCGCGGCAGTGGCATCAAGGGAATCGTTCATCAGGGTGAGTTCCATGGCCTTGCGCAGCCCCACGAGCCGCGGCAGGTGCCACGAACCGGACGCGTCGGGGCTCGCGCCCAAGCGGGTATAGGCCATCTGGAATATGGTGTTGTCGGCGGCCAGCGCCAGGTCGGCCGCCAGGGCGATGCTCATGCCCGCGCCGGCCACGGCACCATGCAAGACGGCCACCACGGGAATGGGGAGCTCGGCCATTTGCGCCAGGCCCTCATGTAGCGGGGCAATAATGCGTTCAGGATTGTTCACGGGGTCGGCAGCCAGTTGGGCGATGTCACCCCCCGCCATGAAGGCCCGGCCCTCGCCGCGCAGCACCAAAACACGGATCGCCGCGTTGGCGGCGACACTCGCCACAGCAGACCGAAAAGCAGCCGCCATGTCGATGTTGATGGCGTTCAGAGCCGATGGCCGACTGAACACGATGTGGGCCACCGAGCCGTCGACCTCGAGCCGCAGGCTTTCGCTCGCGGTGGCGGTATCGGTTACGGTACGTTCACCCGCCGTGTTGCCGTCCTTGCCATGTACATTGTGTGCTTGCGTGTTGTGGTGTGCTGCCATGTTGCTTCTGCCCTTACGGTTGATTCAGTGCTGGGGTGCCGTCACGTTGGTGAGCATACCCGCGCTATTCGCGCGCGGTGATCAGCTGGGGAAACGCCACTCTGAGCATTTCTTCGATAAACGTTTCAGGCGGCACCCGACCTTCAGGCTTATACCATCGCACCATATGGTTCATGCCGCCCAGTACGTATTTTCGTATGAGGACGGGTTCGCCCGCGATCAGCCCCGCCGCCACCGCATCGGTAATGGCGCGATGCCAGAGCGCTTCGTAGGCATCGCTGAGCTCACGCGTGCGGCGTTTGCCTTCGTCTGAAAGGCTACGCCAGTCGAAGATGATGGCGTGCATGGCATTGCCGCCTACGCCATGAATCAAGCTGTTCATGTGCAGCCGGAACAAGCCCTCAAGGCAGCGGGAGGGGTCAGCCTGGGTCTGTAGCAGTGTGAGCCCCTCGTCGATCACCGATTGAATGCCATCGGCCATCACGGCCAGTAGGATCTCTTCCTTGTTCCGAAAGTGATGAAACAAGCTACCGGAACGTAACCCTACCGCCGCCGCCAGCTCGCGCACCGTGGTGCGCTCATACCCCTGTTCCCGGAACATCTGTGCGGCCGCCAGCACAAGTGCGTGACGACGTCCTTCATCGGCGTTTCGGGCAGCGGGGGGCGACATGGCGGTATCCCTCATGCGTAGAGCGCCTCGATCTCGGGGTGATAGGTCTGATAGATGACCGAGCGACGCACCTTCATGGTGGCCGTGACTTCGCCGTCATCGTGATCGAGCTCCTTGGTGAGCAGATGGAAACGGCGAATACGGGCTACTTCGGCCAGCTGGGCGTTGGCGGCTTGCACCTCGGCATCGACCAGTTCACGCACCTCAGGATGCTCCGCCAGGGAGCGGAAATGCGTAAACGCGATGCCCCGCGCCTCGGCCCATTTCGATACGGTTTCGAAGTCGATCTGAATCAGGGCCGCCACGAACTTTCGGCGGTCTGCAATGATGATGCATTCCTTGATATACGGGCTCGCCTTGACGGCGTTCTCGACTTCCGACGGTGTGAGATTCTTTCCCCCTGCCGTGATCATGATGTCTTTCAGGCGGTCAACGATATGAAGCGCGCCGGCCTCCTCTCGCACCACGTCGCCTGTAAGCAGCCAGCCGTCGCGCACGACCGCGCGCGTCTGTTCCGGATTCTTGTAATAGCCCGCGAACACGACGTCGCCACGCACCAGCAGCTCGCCGTCTTCCGCCACCGCGCACTCTACTCCGGTCGTGGCGGTACCCACTGACCCCCAACGTACGTCATCAAGCGGCTGACCCAGTATCATGCCCGTGCTTTCGGTGAGCCCATACACCTCGATGAGCGGCACACCCAACGTGCGAAAGTAACGGATCACGTTTGGCGAAATCGGCGCCGCTCCGGTCAACGCCACGGTGGCGCCGCGCAGCCCGATGAAATTCAATAGCGCACGCAGCACCACGCAATACCAGAAGCCGTAGATCAGCCGTTCGCGCACGCTACGTTGCTTGGCTGACTTGTGTGCGAACGGCTCGCAAGCGGCCAGTGCGCGATGGTATAGCGTGCGTACCGGCGCACGCGCTTCCTGCATTTTGATGGTGATGGCCGCATGAAGCTTTTCCCAAATTCGCGGTACACCCAAAAACAAGGTGGGCGCCACTTCACGCAGGTCTTCCTGCACTGTGCGCACCGATTCGCCGAAATTTACCTGCGAGCCCAGATACACCGGTACAAACGTGGTGAGCATCTGTTCGGCCACGTGGCACAGCGGCAGGTACGACAAATGTCGGGCGTCGGGCTTGAGTTCGAGCCGATCGACAATGCCTGGCACCACCGCACGCATATTGCGGTAGCTGATCATGGCGCCCTTGGGCTTACCCGTGGAGCCGGAGGTATAGATCATCAAGCCGATGTCGCTTAATGTTTGGTTCTCAAGCACCTGCTCGATCAGCGAGGCGTGTGTGTCGGCCCGCTCGCGACCCAGGGCTTCCATCTCGGCAAAGCTGCAGATTCGCTCGCGCAACGATTCAGGGTAATTTCGAAAGCCTTTGGTCTCGACCACCACAATGCGCTTGAGGCGGGGAAGGTGGTCGAGCGACTCGATGACCTTCTCTGCTTGTTCCTGGTCTTCGCACACCACCAATTCGACATCGGCATGCGCCAGCACATAACTCGCTTCGGAGGCCGGGCTGGTGGGGTACACGCCCACGGTTACTGCGCCAATCGCGCCGGCGCCCATCTGGGCTAATACCCACTCGAGCCGGTTCTCGGACAACACGCCCACATGCCCGCCCTCGCCCACACCGAGGGCGTTCATGCCCAAGCCGACGTGGCAGGTGCGCTGCCAATATTGCTCCCAGGTATACGGGTTCCAGATACCGAAATCCTTCTGCCGGATCGCGACCTTGTGCCGGGTCAGCCGTGCACGCTCACGGAGCATCTGCGGCAGGGTCAGGTCGGCCGGCTGAAACGAGACAGTTGCCATCTTTCCGCCCCTCATGAAAGCCAGCGCTTTCTGCGCTTGTAATGCTTGACGTCGCGGAAACTGCGCCGTTCGCCGCTGCCGCCCATGCCCAGATAGAACTCGCGCACGTCGGGGTCGCCAGCCAGGCGTTCCGCCGAACCGTCGATCACGACCTTGCCCATTTCCATGATGTAGCCGTAATCGGCGATAGCCAGCGCTACCGAGGCATTCTGCTCGACCAAGAGCATGGCCGTGCCTTGCTCGGCATTGATACGGGCGATGATGCCGAAGATGCTCTCGACCAGTACCGGTGAGAGGCCCAATGAGGGCTCATCGAGCAACATCAGCCTGGGCCGGGCGATCAAGGCACGCCCGATGGCCAGCATCTGCTGCTCGCCGCCCGATAAATAGCCGGCCACGCCGCGCCGGCGTTCATGTAGCCGCGGGAAATACTCGTACACCAGCTCGAAATCGGGGCGGCCCGCCTTTCGCCCTTCGAGCGCATAGGTGGCCGCTACCAGGTTTTCTTCCACGGTGAGATCCTCGAACACGCGGCGGCCTTCCATGACATGGCTCATGCCGCTGCGCACCAACATCTGCGGCGCCTGCCCGCCGACATCACGGCCGTCGTAGGCAATACGCCCGCTCACCAGCTCGCCGTCTTCGAGTTCAAGCAGACGTGAGATGGCTTTGAGCGTTGTGGACTTGCCTGCGCCATTGCTGCCCAGCAGCGCAACGACCTGGCCGCTGGGCACGGCGAGCGACAGGCCGCGCAAGACCTGCACGACCTTGTTGTAGACCACCTCGATATTGTTCAGCTCGAGGATCATTGCACCCCCTTAGTCGAGCACGATCCAGTCGGAAGCCGGCACCATCTTCTTCGCGGCGTAATCTGCGCGATAGATGCGGCCAACGGGTACCGAGTTGCCCTTGATCGAGATGGGCACCCCGATAATGCCGCCCGTATCGAAGTTCTGAATCGACTGCAGGCTTGCCTTCAAGTTCTCGGAGGTCATTTCCTTGCCGCCGTCGATGGTGCGCTTGGCCGCTTCGGTCATGAGCATGGCCGCAAGAAAGCCCTGCATATAAGCGGTGCTCTGATACTCGGGGCGCATCTCGCGAATCTTGTCGAGCATCGGCGCCTTCTCTTCGTCGTAGTAATAACGGAACGGCATCACGCCCATGAAGCCATCAGCGTTCTCGCCCATTTTCATGACGGTGGAGTTATCCATAGTCCAGAAGGTGCCCATGTAGCGGCTCTTCAAGCCCATCTGCCGGCCTTGCGAAATGAACTCGGGAATGGGTGCCAGAACATAGCCATGGAAGATGGTGTAGTCGGGATTCGCGCGGCGCAGTTTCAGCACCTCGGTCGAGACATCGACACTGCCGGGCGGCGTCATGATTTCAGCGCCGACCTTCAAACCGAGCTCTTCGGCCCGCTTGCGTGACGTCTCGATGGGGTCGCGGCCAAACTCCGTGTCGGAATACACAAAGGCCACGGTGGCGCCCGGCTTTTCCTTGGCGATGTACTGCAGCAAGATGCCGAACATCTCGGTGTAGTCGGGGCCCACCAGGAACTGCGCAGGGAATTTTTTGGGATCATTGATTTCAGTGGCAAACGAAGCCCCTGTCATCAGAATGTTGCCCATACGTTGAAGCTCAGGGTTGATCGTTTTGGAGAACCCAGTGGAGTCGCCGTAGTACAGGTTCACCTTATTCTGGCTGGTGATCTTCTTGAAGGCGGCGACCGACACATCAACCTTGTAGCCAGTATCTTCGGGCACGTAGGTCACCTTGCGCCCGGCAATACCCCCTTGCTCGTTGAGCATTTTGACGTAGTCGCCGATGCCGGCATGAATACCCACCCCGGCGAAGGCAAACACACCGCTCATCGGAATAGACCCGCCGATGACGATCTCATCGGCCTCTTGTGCGTGCGACAGCGGCGCCAGGGCCAGGCCCAGGCAGAGCCCGACCGGTGCGGCCCAGCGCCTGAGAAAACGGGGCACTCGTGTGTGGTTGTGACTCATGCGTTTCTCCTGACGGTTGGATGAGAGGCCGACCCGCTTAATTGCGGAACGGCCAAAGGTGAAAAAAGCGCCGCACCCGTCGCCATACCTCGGCGAGGCCGTGCGGTTCGAATATCAAAAAGCCCACTATCAACAGGCCGAACACAATGGTTCGCACCGGCGAAACGAACTGGAGCGTATCGCCTTCAATGGGCAGCCAGCCCACGATCAGGCGCAACACTTCGGGAACCATGGTCATGAAGATGGCGCCCAGGATGCCGCCCAAGATCGTGCCCATGCCGCCCACAATAATGGCGGCCAGGAAGAAGATGGAAAGGATCAGCGGAAAGCTCTCGGGCGTGACCACGCGGAAGAAATAGGCCCACAGCCCGCCGGCCACACCGGCATAGAACGACGACAAACCAAACGACAGCAGCTTGTAGCGCAAGAGCGGAATACCGAGCACTTCGGCGGAAATATCGCGGTCGCGAATGGCGATGAAGGCGCGCCCGATGCGGGTACGGAACAGGTTGGCCGCGCCCAATACCATCAGAACGGTAACGGGTACGATGAGCCAATAAATGCGGAACGAGGTATCGAGCGAGATACCAAACACGTTGGCCGGCGGCACAGTCATGCCCCCCGTACCTCCGGTAAAGCCGGAATTCACGAACAGGAAATGCGCCAGAAACGAGGCCGCGATGGTCACAATGGCCAGATAAAGGCCCTTCACCCGCAATGAGGGAATGCCCACCACGATGCCGCCCAGCATGGCCACGACCCCGGCCATGATCAAGTTGAAAAGAAAGTTCGTGCCGAAGTGATGTTCGAGCACGGCCACGGTGTAGGCGCCTAAACCCATGAACGCCGCCTGCCCCAGGCTCACCAGCCCGGTGTAGCCCGTAAGAATATTCAGGCCCGTGGCACTGGCCACATGGATCGATACCAGGCACGCCAGGTACAGCCAATAGTCGTTCGCAAAGAAGGGGTAGGTAACGAGCGCCAGGCCCAACAACGCCACCCACACACGCTGGGTCGACGAGTCAAACAAGGCCTCGTCGAGCTGGTAGTTTTCTTTGGCGGTTGCGATGCGCATGCTCAGAGCCTCTCTATTTCTCGGGTGCCGAACAAACCATACGGCCGCACCATCAACACTGCCACCAGCACCAAGAACGTGACGAGCAACTTGAACTCACCGCCCAAATAGGCACCGGCCCACGCTTCGAGCACACCAATGAGCAGCCCGGCCAGCAAGGCGCCCAACACGCTATCGAGCCCGCCGACAATCACCACCACCAACACCGACAGCCCGAAGATGCCCATCGACGACGAGATGCCACCAATGGCGCCCACGGCCACCCCGGCCACGGCGCAAAGCGCGGCCGCCAGAATCCACGCCAGAGAGAACACGCGCGGTACGTTGATGCCCATGGCATACGCTGCGGCCTGATCGGTCGCGGTGGCGCGCAAGGCCACGCCACCCCGCCACCAGCGGAACACCGCGAGGCTGAGCGCGACCAGCAGCACCGCCACAATGAAGCTGTAGAAAATCTTCGAGGAAATGAAGGCCTCGCCCAGGAAGATGGGGTCGTTGGGAATGAATTCGGGCAGGCGCCGCTGGTCTGCCCCCCAGATCAGTTCAACCAGCCCCACCATGATCGAGCCCAGCCCGACCGTAACCATGAACACCGAAATGGGTGACTCCCCCAACATGGGGCGAATCGCCAGGCGCTCGACCACACCGCCCATGATCCCGCTGACCACGATGGCCGCCACAATGGCCACGGGCAACGGCCACTGCAAACCGGCCGCAAAGGCAAAGAAGGCGTAGGCACCCAGCATCAGCATCTCGCCAATGGCCAGGTTCACCACGCGTGTGGCCTTGTAGATAATCACAAACGCCAGACCAGCCAGGGCGTAAAGCCCACCCCCACCGAGGCCGGCCAACGTTACTTCGAGGAGGAACAGCCAATCCATCATGCGCCCTCCCCAGCCGTTGTCGAGAGAACGCCGGTGGCGGCGTTGGCTGCACCGTCTGCATCGGGCGCGACGGCTCTTCCGGCTTCGGCGCGCCCTCGCCGCAGCCGCTCGCGCAACTCTGACACATCGCCCGAGCCCAGGTAGGCGCGCACGACTTCGGGGTCGGCCTGCACATGGGCCGGTTCACCCTGCGCAATGACCTGCCCAAAATTCAGCACCACGACATGGTCGGAAAGGTCCATGACCAGGCCCATGTCGTGTTCGACCATAAGCACGGTGACCCCCCATTCTGCATTCACATCAAGAATGAAGCGGGCCATGTCTTCGGTTTCTTCGCGGTTCATGCCCGCCACCGGTTCGTCGAGCATCAGCACCCGCGGCTGCATGGCCAGCGCACGCGCCATCTCGACCCGCTTCTGCAAGCCGTAAGGCAACGCAGCCACCGGCGCATGGCGGATGTGATCGATCTCAAGAAAATCAATGATGCGCGCCTCGATATCGGCACGCAGTTCCATCTCTTCGCGCCGGGCCGCGCCCAGATAAAACAGGCTCTGGAAGATGTTGGTCTTGAGCTGGCAATGCCGCCCCAGTTTGATGTTGTCGAGCACCGACATGCCGCGAAACAGTGCGATGTTCTGAAAGCTGCGCGCTAGGCCCAGGCGGGCCCGCTGCGGCGCCGGCAGACGCGTGATGTCGCGCCCTTCGAAGAAAACCGACCCCGAAAGGGGTCGGTAAAACCCGGATATTGTGTTGAAGAGCGAGGTTTTGCCGGCCCCGTTCGGGCCGATAACCGTGGTGATGGAGCCCGGCCGAACTTCGAATCCGACTCCATTTAGCGCCTTGACGCCGCCGAAAGCGAGCGTGAGGCCTTCCACCCGCAGGACAGGATCTACTGTCGCCACTCAAGTCTCCTCATTATTATTTGCCGCGGATAAAGCCGCTACCTGAGCGCGGGAAGAGGCCTCCCGATCAAGCGCTCGGTCAAACAATGAAGGACGACGCTTATGCCGACAAGCACGGACTTACCCTCAGACGCAGCGCAGCATGAATCCGTTGAAGGTAGTCGGAGTGGCGAATGCAGTAGCTCGCCGGCAGTTCTACGACCATTCGCGCGCCACGGGCTGAGGCTGTGCGCCACGGCGGCAATGCAGAAATAATGCGGCATGGGCGGCCGTGGCTGTCTAGAAACACGACGTCGATGGGTTCCCGCAGGAAGAAGGTATGGATGGAGCCACAAGGCGTGAGAACCAAGCCTTCATCATGAGCCAACCCACCGCCCGCATGGAGCCCCAACAGCCTGAGCCCGAATGTGTCGGCCACGCGCAATCGAAGCATGGCCACCCCTATTCAAGAAGCGCCATGAATTTTCCTGCGATGGGGAACCCGATAATCAGGAACGAACACGGGAAGATGCAAGTGACAAGCGGGAACAACAGTTTGACCGGCGCCTCCAACGCGAGCTTCTCGGCACGTTGAAAGCGTTCACTGCGGCGCTGGTCGGCTTGCGCCCGTAGTACCGGGCCGAGGCTCATGCCCGAGCGCTCGGCTTGGGAGACCGCCGCCACGAAATAGTGCAGCGCCGGCAAATCGCAACGCTGCGCCCACTGCGTTAGCGCATCTTGCCGGGAAGCGCCCGTGCGCATGTTCGAGAGCATGTGATGCAGCTCATCGCGCAATGGGCCGTCGGGC
>CAZPYF010000040.1:0-13594 GCA_964590015.1 uncultured Burkholderiaceae bacterium | reverse complement strand
GGGCGTTCTACAGCTTCTACCGCGATCATCCTAACGACCTCGATCTCGGCTTCTACCTGTTCAATGGCGCCCGACCACGGGGCCTTACCCCTGAACTGAATCGCCGCTTGAACAACCAGCTCATGCAGGCACTAGAACCGATACGCCGCAGTTTGCTCGATATGGGCCACAGCGCCGACGAAGCCACACTGATCACCACCGGCATATTCGCCCACGCAGTCGGTACACTCATGTTGGCCAACACCGGCCGTATCCGGCTGTTCCGCCAGGATCCCGACGCCCTCTTCACCCGCTACCTCACCGCCTTGCTCAAATGACCCGCCCACTTCCGCAGCCCCGCAGCAGTTATCGACACTTCACGCCGCTACAGACGCGCTGGATGGATAACGACATCTACGGGCACGTGAACAACGTCACGTACTACTCGTATTTCGACACAGCGGTAAACCAGTACCTGATCGAGCAAGGAGCGCTCGATATCGAACAAGGCGAAGTTATCGGGCTGGTGGTTGAAACGGGATGCCAGTATTTCGCAGCTATCGCGTTCCCTGACGCGCTCGAAATCGGCGTGCGGGTGGCACACGTGGGCCGCTCAAGCGTGCGCTATGAAGTAGGTATTTTCAAACAGGGCGATACCGAGAGCCGCGCCGCAGGCCACTTCGTGCACGTCTATGTCGATAGGCAAACCCGTCGGCCCGTTCCGCTACCCGAGAAGCTTCGCAACGCCCTCGGCCGTATTGCCGCTGAACCGCAGTCGGCCCCGGCCGACTAAGCCGCTTTCATTGCGCAGGCTTCTTGATCAGTGACATCACTGCGCTGGCGCGCATGATCTTCCGGTCGCCCGCCCGCAGCATGCATTCCACGAACATCAGCCGGCGGCCTCGGCGGTGCACCTCCGTTTCGGCCACCACCCACTCCCCTAACGTAGCGGAAGTGATGAAGTCGGTGGACATCGATACGGTGACCACGCTCACCGGCTCGTCGAACGCATGAATCACCGCATCGCCCAGGGCGTTGTCGGCAAGCGTCATAAGCACGCCGCCATGCGCAACGTTGACCCGGTTCAAATGCCGCGATTCGATGATCATCCCGAGACTAAGATTCGAGCCCTTTTCCGCCTTCACGAAATACGGGCCGGTGAGCTCAGAAAAATTGCTATTCCGGACATAAAGTTCGAAATCGGCGGGCACGGACGGCTGCGACATGGATACTCCGGGTAAATAAAACGCTGATCCACGCACTGTACTTCAAACATAAATACGACACATTCGGAGGGCCTGCCTCGACTCTTATATATGATCTATTGCGCCTGATAACGATAATCGATATCATTTCGAACGATTGATCAAGACTGGGCCGAGCGGCCCATTTTTCACGTCCTCGATTCAGGTGTACGAACATGACCGTTGTTAATTCAGGCGCTTTGCCCAAGGTAAAACACCTTCCGCTGTTCATCGGCGCGGCGCTGGGCGTTGCCCTCACAGCCACCCCTCACTTTGCTCAAGCGCAGGCCGCTGTGCAGGAACTCGACACCGTGGTGGTGACCGCATCAGGCTTCGAACAAGACATCAAACAAGCGCCCGCTTCGATCTCGGTGGTGACGCGCGAAGAGCTTGAGGAAAAATCATTCTCTGACCTGGCCGACGCCTTGCGTGATGTCGAGGGCATCGACGTACGCGGCGCAACGGGCAAAACAGGCAACCTGAACATCAGCATTCGCGGCATGCCCAGCGAGTACACACTGGTACTGATCGACGGCCGCCGCCAGAACTCCGCCGGCGACGTCACCCCCAACGGTTTCGGCGATACGTCGACCGGCTTCATTCCACCCATCTCGGCGATCGAACGTATTGAAGTCATACGCGGCCCCATGTCGACGTTGTATGGTTCCGATGCCATGGGCGGCGTGGTTAACATCATCACGCGCAAGGTGGCCAAGGAATGGGGTGGATCGGTCGGCGTGGAAACGCGGCTTGAACAGAACCGCGATGCCGGCGACACCCACAAGGCGAACTTCTACCTGAGCGGCCCCATTGTGGCCGACAAGCTGGGCGTAGCCTTGCGTGGCAGCGTGCTGCATCGCAGTGATTCGAATCTGGAATTCGGCGACGGTTCAACGGTTTCGACTCGTGGCCCCTCGCCCGTAGGTGCACGCAACTATACGTTTGGCACGAAGTTCAGCCTGACCGCGAACAAGGATCACGACCTCTGGCTCGATTTCGACACTTCGCGCCAGAGTTTCGATAACGATGAATGCCAACTGGGCACGCTTGACGGCATGAACCGGGCCTGCACACGACCCCAGGCGAACGCCGTGTATGGCTACGAAGACAAGCTGCGCTTCGAGCGCGACCAGATCGCTATCGGCCATACCAGCCGCTTTTCGTTCGGCACGGTGGAGTCGAGCGTCATGCGCAGCAAAACCGAAACGTTCGGCCGCACGATTCCGACCGATGCACGCCCGAGCGGCGATCCTAGCATTGGCACCGAGCGTGAGCTCGAAACGACCAACACTGTCTTCGATACAAAGCTGGTGGCGCCAGTGGGCGAGTCGCATGTTATGACAGTGGGCGGCCAATACTGGCGCGCTTCAATGACCGACGGGCTCGTTACCGAGAAGTACAAGCAAAACACGTGGGCCCTGTTCGCGGAAGACGAATGGAATCTGACCGACGATCTCACCCTCACGACGGGCGCACGTTACGACCATCACGATTCGTTCGGCAGCCAGATCAGCCCTCGCGGTTACCTTGTGTGGAATCCCACCGACAACTGGACATTGAAAGGCGGTGTGAGCCGGGGCTACAAGACGCCTGGGCTGAACCAGCTCCATGGCGGCATCAACAGCATTTCGGGCCAGGGCACCAACATCAACGTCGGCAATCCTGACCTGCAGCCTGAAGTCAGCACGAGCTCGGAACTGGGCGTTCACTACGACAGCCTGCGCGGATGGGCGGTTGGAGTCACCGGCTTCCATAACCGCATCAAAGACAAGATCTCAAGCACGACGTGCGGCGTTGCCGGCATCGCAAGCTGCTCGGTACAAGGCGCCACGGCTGATTCGAGCTACCCGGTGAACCTCGATAGTGCAACGACTCAAGGTATCGAACTTACCTCGCGCTTTGATCTGGCCGAGAACTGGACCCTGCGTTTGAACTACACCTATACCGACAGCGAAATCAAGCGTAACGGTGTGGACGACGGCCCCCTCAGCGACACGGCCAAACACATGGCGAATGCCACACTGCGCTGGGACGCCAGCGACCGCTATAGCTTCTGGCTGCAAGGCGAATACCGAGGCAAGAGCCGCCGCTTCGATGGCGACCCATCCGGCTACACGGGGGACACACGTACCGCTTACGAGACGCTCGGTGACCTGCAGGATTACACTGTCTTCAACCTGGGCGGCCAGTATCGGGCCTCGAAGAACGTGACGCTAAACGCCACGATCTACAACCTGTTCGACAAGGACTTCCTCGAGTGCCAAACTTGGACGAACTCCAGCGGCGACGTGCTGTGTGGCAGCCCCTACATCGAATCGGGCCGTTCCACGCGCGGTGCCCTGCCATACTCAGGTCGCGCCTTTTGGCTCTCGGCAAACATTACGTTCTAAGCGGCTGAGTGCCAGCGCTGCGCCGCAGGGCCGGCACATCGGAGTAACGGGACCTTTCGGTCCCGTTGTTCTATGCTCGTGTACATCGCGCGCCTGCACCAGGCGCCGCCCCTACGTAGACCATACATGTCCGATCGAACCCTTGCAGACCCTATCGCCCTTTTCATTCTCGGCCATGCCGGTACAGGTAAGTCGTGGCTCACGCACCGCTTCGTGACGCACCAGCATGCGGCCGGGCGGCCCTGGTGCGTGCTCGACAAGGATGTGGTGAGTGAAGTCTGGACCGGCCCGCTACTGTCGGCGCATGGGCAAGATCCGAACGACCGGGACAGCCCCTTCTTCAAAAGCGTGGCGCGCGACCTGGGGTACGAGAGCACCTTACGCGTCGGGCGTGATCAGATCGAACATGGAACGAGCGTGGTGTTTCCCGGCCCGTGGAGCCGCGAACTGGCATCGGGGCGACTCTTTTCAGCAACCGCGCTTGGCCTGCCCGGCTACACAAGGATGCGCCATGTCTGGCTGGACCTCCCTCTCGATATACGTAAAGATCGCATCATCAAACGCGGCGACCCGCGCGACCAATGGAAGCTGGCGCATTGGGGCGAGTATGCGGCCGCCCTCAAGCGGCCCGAAGCGGTGGCAGATGGACGCATCAAAGTACTCGACGCCAGCCTGCCACCCGAAGAGCAACTAGCTTTTCTTGACGACCTTACGCGGGCATAGCGGCGGCCGCGCCGGGCGCTACGCCGAACTTGCGACGTAGCCACGCAGCGCTGTGACCACCCAGCGGGCGCCCCAGCACTGATTCCGCGTAGGCCACCGCTTGCAGTAATCCGGCCAAGTCGATACCGGTCGAGAACCCCGATTGCTCGGCCATCAATACAAGATCTTCGGTGGCCACGTTGCCCGACGCACCGGGCGCGAACGGGCAACCGCCGATGCCGCCGGCGCTAGCGTCGAAGCGGCGTATGCCCACTTCAAGCGCGGCCCAGGCATTGGCTACGCCCATCCCACGCGTGTCGTGGAAGTGCACCGCAAGCTCGGTGCCGGTGACCTCGTTCATGAGCACTTTGCAACGATCACGTACTTGGGCCGGGCTGGCCGCCCCTATGGTGTCGGCAATAATCACTTCCTGGGCACCGGCAGCCGCCATACGCCGCGACAACGCTACAACGGTGGATAGATCGGTAGGGCCTTCGAAAGGACATTCCCACGCCACCGCCACATAGGCGCGGGCGCCGATTCCGGCGGCCAGTGCGGCGCGCAGGGTGTCTTCGCTGACCGAGGCGGCCTGCTCGAGACCCATGTTGATGTTCTTGCGGTTCATCTCTTCGGTGGCGGAGAGCACCACGGCGATCTCTTTCGCGCCGGCGGCAACGGCCCGTTCCAAACCCTTCAGGTTGGGTACAAGTACCGGCACCGTGAGATCGGGGCAAGCATGCTGCATGGGCCGCAGCCCTGCCATGATATCGCCGGCGTCAGCCATCTGCGGTACGGCTTTGGGTGAGACGAAGCTCGTGGCTTCGATACGCCTGACGCCTGCGTCGATCAACTTTTGCATCAGAGCGAGCTTTGACGCCGTATCGATCAGCACCTTCTGGTTCTGCAGCCCGTCACGCGGCGAGACGTCCGTGATGATGATGTGTTCCTGACTCACTTTCTCGTCCTTTTCAGTTGATCGCCTTCGACCCACGCAGCGTTTCCAGTTTCGCGGCATCGTAACCAAGCAGCTCGCTCAAGACGCCGGCGGTGTCGCGGCCCAGGTCAGGAGGGCTGGTCATCGGCGATTGATCCGATTGCGAGAACTTCATGGGGTTCCCGGGCATACGAACCTTCTCGCCCGAGTTCAGCTCCACTTCTACGACCATATCTCTGGCCTGAATTTGTTCGCTGTTCAAGGCCTGCGCGAAATCGTTCACCGGCCCGCAGGGAATACGGGCGTCGCGCAGCAGCGCAAGCCAGTAAGCGGTGGTGTTGGTGGCGAGTTCTTCATTGATCAGGTGATCGATATGTTCGCGATCAGCGTAGCGGGCCGGCTGCTGCAGATACTCCGGCTTCTGCAGGCCGGGCAAAGGCACCGCCTTGATGAAGCGCTCGAAGAACGCGTCGCCAATGCAAGCAATCACAATATGGCCGTCACTTGTCTGATACGTGTTGTAAGGCACGTGCACGAAATGGGAGTTGCCGATACGATCGGGCACTGTGCCCGACATGAGGTGCATGGTGGCCATGTAATTCAACATGGAGATCTGCGCATCCAGCATCGAGACATCGATGTGCTGGCCGACATTGGTGCGTTCACGCGCCTGCAGCGCCGCCAATACCCCCATCGCCCCGAAGATGCCACCGCCGAGATCACCGATAGGAATACCGCTACGCACGGGAGGACCGTCGGCAAAGCCGGTGATGCTCATTCCACCGCCCATGGCCTGCACAACCTGATCGAAGGCAGGCTGATGAACGTCTGGGCCGGTCTCGCCGAAACCCGTAACGGAGCATGTGATGATGCGCGGATTCACGGCGGCCAGCGAGTCGTGATCGATGCCAAGGCGCTGTGGCACACCGGCACTGAAATTATCGAACACCACATCGGCCTTCCGCACGAGGTCGAGGAATACCTCGCGCCCCTCAGTGGACTTCAAGTCGATGCACACACTTTCCTTGCCGCGATTCAAAGTAAGAAAGTATGCGCCCATGCCTGACTTCGAATAATCGGGGTCAGTTGCTAACAAGCGACGCGTGCCTTCTCCGGCGCCGGGCGGCTCTACCTTGATGGTGCGCGCTCCCAGGTCGGTAAGCAGCATGGTGCCGTAAGGGCCCGACAACATGTGCGTCAGATCCAGAATAACTACGCCTTCCAACGGACTCATCAGTGCATCTCCAATTGCTTTACATATATGGAACGAAGTTTATTGGAGTGCCGCAATATCTATGCCAATTCGCGAATATCACTCGCCTCCCTTTGGTACACGCCGGTTTGCCCGGGTGTTCGCTTGCGCGATACCGTATCATTGACTATCCGATGCGACACGCCTGAAACACCGCTGCAACACCACACCATGCCCATTACCTCATCGCGCTCGCAACTGCTGCCGCACGGACGCGACAAGAAGCCTGTCCAGCTCTGCCTCGTCAGCCACACGCCTCTGAGCCAGCTTGCAAGCCATTTGATTCACGAATTTTCGCGCCGCGCCCAGGTGATGGTTATCGACCAGACCTTCGGCTCCGCCGTTGAGGCCGCCTGTGAACGGGAGCGCCTCGGGCTTGTCGATGCGTTCGTCAGCGCCGGTGGAAACGCTGCCCTGTTACGCGAGGCCGTGAAGACGCCAGTGGCCACTATTGCGATCGACGGCTTCGACCTGATGATGGCATTGATCGAGGCCCGCAAATACACGAAACGTGTGGGCGTAGTGAGCTATGAGCATACGGTGGCCGAGCTCGACACTGTCCACGCCATTCTGAACATCGATATCGAACAGCGCACGTATCGCAGTCATGAAGAAACCGGACGCGCGGTAAGTGACCTCAAGCAGCGCGGCATCACCGTGGTGATTGGCTCCAGCGTCGTGGTCGAGGCCGCTCAGCAATACGGCTTGCACGGAATACTCGCCTACTCGAAATCAGGCATCCGGCGGGGCTTCGAAGCCGGAATCGAGCTCGCCGAGGTCGCACGGCTGGAAAACTCCCGCTATTCACTTATCAATAGCGTACTGGCCAGCTTGCAGGAAGCCGTTCTGGCAGTCGACGAGGGCGGGCACGTGATCGCTGCCAATGGCCATGCCGAAGCCGCGCTAGGTATGCAAATGGCGCAATTGCTTGATCGTCGCCTTCTTGATCTTAAACCGGAGCTACATGAGATTGCGCTCGATACCCGTCGCTCGGCCGAGACGCATCGCCTCATCAACCTGAATAACCGCGACTGGGTCGTCCGGCGCTCACCGATCCCCGACGAGCACGGCCTCACGGGCGTCACGCTAACGCTCTACGATGCCAATGCAATTCACGAAGCAGACACGAATCTGCGCACCCAGCGGCGGAGCCGAATATTGCCGGCGGCGCGCCATCGGTTTCGCGATATCAAAGGATCGAGCGCTGCCATGAAACAGTTGCTGAGCGCGGCAAAGCGCTATGCAGCAACAGACCTCACTATTCTGATTACGGGTGAAACAGGCACCGGCAAAGAGATCATCGCGCAGGCGATACACAACGGCAGCCCCCGGGCCGACAGGCCGTTTATTGCGGTTAACTGCGCAGCCTTCCCCGAGGCTCTGCTCGAAAGTGAGCTTTTCGGATACGAAGATGGCGCGTTCACCGGCGCCAGAAAAGGTGGAAAGCGCGGCCTGTTCGAAGCTGCACACACGGGCACACTGTTTCTCGACGAAATCGGCGACATGCCCTTGCAGCTACAAAGCCGACTGTTGCGTGTATTGCAAGAGCGTGAAGTGATACGCCTGGGTGGTAATTCACCCATACCCATTGACGTACGGGTGTTGGCTGCGACACACCGGCCACTGCGCGAACTAGCGATGGAACAACGCTTCCGCGAAGATCTCTTCTACCGCCTGAACATTCTTCAGCTCACCCTTCCACCACTACGTGAACGCGAAGAAGAGATTCTTCCTCTCGCACGCCGTTTCGTTGAACGTGGTCTTCGCAGCCTCGGCAGCGAACTGGCGGTGGAACCCTTGCTCGCGCCGCTTGAAGCGCGATTGATGAGCTACCCATGGCGGGGCAACATTCGTGAACTGCAGAATATCTGCGAGCGACTGGCGGTGCATTTCTCTCAATTTACCGACGCGGGCCAAGTGGAGTACTCATCGCTCGCCTTCGATTGCCCAGAGCTTTTCTTTTCCGATGATGCCCAGGTCATCCCAATGGATCAACAAATTCGTGATGCCCTTGCCGCTGCCAACGGGAATCGCCAGGAAGCGGCACGTTTTCTTGGTATCAGCCGTGCGACCCTGTGGCGACGCATGCAGAAGATGTCGCATGAAACACTCAACGATGATTCATGAACATGACCTTCTGCGCGCGCCCCGGTAGCGCAGCACGAAAATTCCTTATAAAAGGGGCTCTATCATAGGAGCCCAGTCACTCAAGGGATAACCCCTAAAACGACTTGGCACAGATCTAGCTTTAAGTCTCCTGAACTCCGCGTCGACCGCATTCACGCTTCGACGTAGAGCCAATGAACAACAAGGGAGACTAGAAATGGCCAACGACAATTCGCACGACAAACCAAGCTCGATCGGCCGTCGGCGTGCAATACAGGCACTATCAGCGACAGGCATGCTTTCCGCGCTGCCTGGCTGGTTCAACTTCGCCAACGCACAGACGCCAAGCAAGCGCCTAACGATCCGTATCGGCGCGGACATCTCTATTCTCGATCCGGCCAGGATCTTCCAGATTGAGAACCAGTCGGTCGCAGCCAACGTGTACAACGGGCTTGTGAAGTACGACCAGGCCACGAATGAAATCGTGCCGGATTTGGCCGAAAGCTGGGATATCTCTGACGATGCCAAGGTCTATACGTTCAAGCTGCGCAAGGGCGTCCAATGGCATAAAGGCCACGGCGCCTTCACGTCCGACGACGTCAAGTTCTCGTACGATCGCGTGCTGAATCCTGATACCGGTAGCGCGCACCGTGGTCAGGTTGCCGGCATCATCGACTCGGTCGAAACGCCTGACGAATCCACCGTTCGATTCGTGCTCAGCGGAACCAACGCTGAATTCCTTCACAAAGTTACCGCGTTCAACCACGGCTGGATCGTCTCCCGCAAGGCGGTGACCGAAATGGGTGATAAGTACAATCTCAACCCGATCGGTACGGGCCCATTCGTATTCGAGCAGTGGATCTCCGGCAGTGAGGTGCGTTTGTCGGCCAACCCTGATTACTTCGAGGGTGCCCCCAAGACAGCCGAGCTGCTGTTCCGCTTGATTCGTGATGAGACGGCCGCAGCGATTGCACTGGAACGCAAGGAGATCGATATCTTCTTTGCGATGCAGCAGCCCGAAGTGATTGAGCGACTGCGTAAGACTGCCGGTGTAACGGTGCTTGATCGCGAAGCCAGCAGCACGGTCAACCTGGTCATCAATACCACGCTCAAGCCATTCGACGATATTCGCGTGCGTCGCGCCATCGCGCATGCCATCAATCGCCCGGCACTGGTCAAGGGCTTCTTCCGCGACACGAAATATGAGGCACGAACCGTACTGACCGGCGCCTTCCCCGAGTACTCAGAGGATGTGCCCGATTACCCGTATGATCCGGAGCTTGCGATGTCCTTGCTCAAGGAAGCCGGTGTCAAAAACCTGCGTTTCGAGATCACGACTCCAGGACTGAACCCGTACGATAAGTTCGTCGTGCCGGTTGCGAACGATTTGAACCAAGTCGGCATCCAGGCCACCATCCGGGTGCTGGAACGCGGCGCCTATCAGCAGGCGCGCTCGGCTGGAAACGTGCAAAGCTGCATTACCTCAGTCGTCGGCCCCCCAGACCCAAGCGCGCCCCTCGTCACTTTGTACGCGCGCCAGTCGTTCCCGCCAGGCTTGAATTCTGCGCGCTACGAAGGCGTCGAGGATCTGCTGCAGTCTGTATCGGGCGAGCTCGACGCTGATAAGCGGCGAGCGATCTATGCCGAGATTCAGCGCAAGACCATGGAAGACCTGCCTGTTTTGCCTCTGTACGCCGATCGCCTGTTCATGGCTCATACCGACGCCGTGCATGGGCTGGTACAGAACTCCATGTTCACCGTGCAGGGCTACTCTGTTTCAGCACAAGGGGCCTAAGTGATTCGCTCGTTTCTGAGCAGCATGATCAGGTTGGTCGTGACCGTCGTCGGTGTCGTGACGGTCACGTTCTTCCTGATGCGGGCGATTCCCGGCGACCCCGCGCTTTACATGCTGGGCGACTACGCCACCGCCGACGCTGTTGCCAGCCTCCAAGCCAAGCTTGGGCTTGATCGACCCATACTCCACCAGTACGGTCTGTTTCTGAAGCAAACCTTGACGGGCGACCTCGGTTCGTCGGTGGTCACGGGGCAACCCGCGCTCGACGAGATCGTCAGCAACCTTCCCTGGTCGATCTCCCTGGCCGTTTTAGGGATGGCAATTGCGATCGTGATTGGTGTTCCGCTGGGAATCACCTCGGCACGCTACCAAGGCACCTGGCTCGACCGCGCAGTGATGGTTACGGCGTTGCTAGGCATTTCGTTCCCAGTCTTCTGGATCGGTTTGGTCGCCATTCTGGGGTTCTCGCACTGGGCCGGGCTCTTTCCGACACTCGGTGCAGGCAATGGCGAGTTCTGGAACGAGCTCTACCATCTGATCCTGCCAGCGACCGTGTTGGGCATCTCGGTGGCGGCTTATATCGCCCGCTTGACGCGCTCGGCCATGCTCGAAGTACTGGGTCAGGACTATGTCCGTGTCGCGCGGGCCATGGGTATATCGGAAGGGCGGATCTTCTACAAACTAGCCTTGCGAAATGCTCTGGTACCGATTCTTGCGGTCATCAGCGTGACATTTGCCTGGTCATTGGGTAACGCCATTCTGATCGAGGTCGTTTTCAGCCGACCTGGGTTGGGGTCCACCATCATGAAGGCCGTGCTTTCGCGCGACTACCAGCTGGTGCAGGCCGGCCTCCTCGTACTGGCCACTGCCGTAGTAACGATCAACACACTGTTCAATTTCCTCTATGGGATCATCGATCCCCGGCTACAGAAACGATGACTCCTTTTCCTGCAAAGTCGAGCACGCCCGAAGCAACAGAAACCATTACGTTGCCGCCGGCTCCCGGACGCCTGCGTGTCATGTTCCAGCATCGCGGCCTGCTGATCGGAGCGATCATGCTGGCGGCCTTGGTTCTAATTGCACTCTTCGCACCGTGGCTCGCACCCAATTCGCCTACCGCAACTAATCTCATGGAGACGTTCGCGCCGCCGTCCTGGACTTATCCGCTGGGCACAGACCAGTTCGGGCGCTGCCTCCTGTCGCGCCTGATCTGGGGCACGCAAGTATCGCTTCAGGTCGCCTTGTCGGTAGTCGTCATTTCTCTGACGCTCGGCAGCATACTGGGCTCGCTGGCCGGCTTTTCGGGCGGACTGCTCGAGAAAGTGATTAGCTGGATCAACGATGTTCTACTCGCCTTCCCTGGTTTCCTGCTGGCGCTTGCCATTGTGGCGGCGCGCGGATCATCACTCGAATCCATCGTGATCGCCGTTTCGGTGGCCTACATTCCACGCGTCGCCGTCGTCATGCACGCCGTCGTGCTCACCATCAAACCACGACCGTTCGTCGAAGCTTCACGTGCCATTGGCCTCACCAACTTACGGATCTTGCTGGTTCATGTCATTCCGAATGCGATGCCGCCCGTGATTGTCGTAGCGACGGTCAGCGCTGCCACAGCAATCTTGGCTGAGGCCGGTTTGAGCTTCTTGGGGCTAGGCGTTCAACCGCCCACACCAACGTGGGGCAATATCATTTCCGATGGGCAGACGTCTATCGTCGAACACCCACTCATCTCCATTTCAGCCGGGTTGTGCATCGCGATGTCAGTGATCGCACTCAACCTCATGGGCGACGGGCTGCGTGACACCCTCGACCCACAGATGCGCCGCCAAACCGGAGCCAAAGCACTATGAGCAACGTTACCCCTGTGCGCCCGGTTCTTGATATCCGCTCACTGCGCACCGTCTTCCCAGGCCCCTCTGGCCCTTTACCCATCGTGAATGATGTCTCTCTCTCGGTACGTGCCGGCGAAATGCTGGCCGTGGTCGGGGAGTCGGGCTCGGGCAAAAGCATGACGTTCATGTCAGCTCTTGGGCTCATCGAAAAGCCGGGAAAAGTGGAATCGGGACAAGTGCTGGTAGACGGCGTCGATCTTGTTCCCCTGAGCCGGCAGGAGATGCGGGCTCATCGCGGACGCAGTATTTCCATGATCTTTCAGGACCCGCTCAGCGGCCTGAACCCCGTCTTTACTGTAGGCGCTCAGCTGATCGAGGTGCTGCACGCCCATCGCAAGATGAGCAGAAGTGCGGCTCGCAAGGAAGCTATTGAGCTGTTAGAGCGGGTGCAGATACCGGATCCACATCGCAGGCTTGACGATTACCCGCACCAGTTTTCCGGTGGCATGCGCCAGCGTGTGCTCACCGCAATGGCCACCGCGCATCAGCCTAAGGTGTTGATTGCCGACGAACCCACCACTGCGCTTGACGTGACCGTGCAGGCGCAAGTGCTCGACCTGATTGATAACTTGCGCCGCGACACCGGGATGGCTGTCGTTCTGATTACCCACGACCTCGGTCTGGTGGCGCGCCATGCTGATCGCATGAGCGTGATGTACTCCGGACGAGTGGTTGAAGAAGGCAAGGTATCCCAGGTGTTCGCGAATCCGCGACACCCGTACACCCGATCACTGCTCCAAAGCATCCCACGTCTCGATACGCCGGTGGACGCCGACCTCATGACCATACGCGGCCAACCGCCCCTGCCCGGGACGATCCGTGAAGGCTGCGCATTCGAGAGTCGCTGCTTCCTTGGCCGGGGCCGTGTGGACTGCTTGCGTATACGGCCCGAACTGCAGACCGTGGGTAAAGACGTTCACCTGAGCGCTTGCCACTTCCACGAATCCCTAGAAGAAACCGCCCTATCAGCATGACTATGAGCACCGCCAATTCCTCTCCCCTTCTGAAAGTGACGGACCTGGTCAAGACCTTCGGCTCAGATAGTGGGCTGCTCGGCAAGGGAACGTCCGTGAGAGCCGTCGACGGGATCTCATTCACGATCCAGCAAGGTGAAACCCTGGGCCTCGTAGGAGAGACCGGCAGTGGCAAAAGCACCCTCGGTCGGCTTGTGTTGAATCTGATTGAACCGACATCGGGCCGAATCGAGTTCAACGGTCGCGACATCACGGGCATTAAGGGCTCCGCCGCTAGAGACCTACGCAGCGAAATACAGATGGTCTTCCAAGATCCTTATGGCTCG
>CAZPYF010000039.1:11945-13693 GCA_964590015.1 uncultured Burkholderiaceae bacterium | reverse complement strand
GAGCTGAAGAACCCAAGCCGTCGAATGCGACATCAACCTGCCCCGTGATGAGGCCACTGAGCATCGGCCCGGCACCTTGATACGGCACGTGCGTCAGTTGTATGCCTGTCTTGAGGGAAAACAGTTCCCCGGCGAGATGGTGCGTACTACCCATGCCGGCAGACCCGAAGTTGACGCTGCCGGGGTCGGATTTCGCTTTGTCGAGAAACTCCTTGAGGTTGTTCACCGGAAGGTTGCTCGGGTTCACCACGATGATTTGTGGCGGTTGTGCCAGCATGGCCACCGGCGTGAAGTCTTTCTGTATGTCGTAGCTCAACTTCTTGTAGATGGAAGGCGCCACGACGTGGTGGGCTCCGCCCATGAAGAACGTATAGCCATCGGGCGTAGCCCGGGCCGCCACACCGGCTCCCAAGGTTCCGCCGGCGCCCCCCCGGTTATCAACCACTACGCTTTGGCCGAGCTGTATGCCCAGCTGCTGAGCCAGTGGCCGGGCGAAGGTGTCGGTTCCACCGCCGGCGGGGAACGGCACCACAATGGTAATTGACCGGTCAGGCCACGCGGCGTGGGCCGCACCGCCTACAGCCATGGCAGAGAGGACCGCTGCAACCGTTGATACGAAGCGCTTATTCATGAATTTAGTCTCCTGATTCTTATTAAGAAGATGCTGAGTCACATCAAGCCCCTGCTTTCTCCGGCAGGGGTACTGCCATTGATTGGCCCTCCCTTCGTTCAAGTATTTTTGTATTGATCCCGCAAGGCGTTCTTCTGCACTTTGCCCATGGTGTTGCGCACGAGCTCAGGCGCGAAGTGAATGCGCTTGGGCACTTTGAAATTGGCCAGGTTCTGCTTCAGGCTGGCCAGCATGGCGTCGGCATCGAGTGTTTCGCCTTGCCGGGGAACCACCACCGCCACAACGGCTTCCCCGAAATCGGGATCGGGCACGCCGATCACGGCCGATTCGTTCACCCCGGGCAGGGCATCAATAACGAGCTCGATCTCTTTTGGATATACGTTGTATCCACCTGAAATGATCAAATCTTTGCTGCGCCCGACAATGGTGAGGTAATTTTCGGGCACCCCTTCCCCGCCGAAATGGCCGACATCACCGGTACGAAACCAGCCATCGGCAGTGAACTCTTCGCGGGTCTTCTCGGGCATGCGCCAGTAGCCGCTGAACACATTCGGGCCGCGCACCTGCACATTGCCGATCGTGCCGGCCGGCACGCCTTGATCGTGCTCATCAACGACACGCACCGACACGCCGGGCAGCGGCATGCCAACGGTGCCGCCGAGCCGCTCACCCAGCGCCGGATCGTAAGGATTCGATGTGAGCATGATCGTTTCGCTCATGCCGTAACGCTCGAGAATGGTGTGCCCCGTACGGGTCTTGAAGTCGTTGAACGTTTCGGTAAGCAGCGGAGCCGAACCCGAAATGAACAGGCGCATGTTCCGGCATACCTCACGGGTGAACCGTCCGTCGGCCAGCAGGCGCACGTAATACGTGGGCACGCCCATCATGACCGTGCTCTGCGGCAGATAGCGCAACGCCTCGTCGATATCGAGCTTGGGCAGCCAGATCATTCGTGCACCGGCGAGCAAGGCGCCGTGTGACGCCACGAACAGACCATGCACATGGAAGATGGGCAGCATGTGCAGCAAGACATCGTCGGCGCGCCAGCCCCAGAACTCCTTCAGCACTTCCGCATTCGACGACAGGTTGCGGTGAGACAGCATGGCGCCTTTGCTGC
>CAZPYF010000039.1:0-11935 GCA_964590015.1 uncultured Burkholderiaceae bacterium | reverse complement strand
GTACCCGAGGTATAGAGGATGGCGGCCAGGTCATCGGGCTGGCTCTGTACGGTTTGGAAGTGCTCATCGGCATTGGCGGCCGCCACGGCCAAGCTGCCGCTGCCGTCTTCGTCGAGCGTATGAACGTGCTCCGTGCCGGTCTTGCGGGCAAGCTCGGTGACCCAATTCAGGTTGCGGCTGTCGCAGACGATCATCGAAGGCTCAGCATCGCTAAGGAAGTACTCGACCTCGCTCGCCTTGTATGCCGTATTCAGTGGCAGGTATACCAGGCCGGCCCTTACCGTGGCGAGGTAAAGCATGAGCGCCATGGGCGATTTCTGCACCTGCACGGCCACCCTGGCGCCGGGCTCCAGATTCAACGACTGGAGCAAGGACGCGAGCTTGCCGCTCATTGCTTCGATATCGTTCCAGCTGTAGTTTTGTTCAGGGGTTTCAATCGCCACCTGCCGACGATCTTGCGGAAACCCGCCCGCCAGCACGGCGTACAAATTGGCATTGCCTTCCAAGTCAATCTCCTGTGAATACCGGTTCGGAACCGGCCAAGAATGCGCGTACACCTTCCTGGTGATCGCGGCTCTGTGCATAACGAAACAGTTCTTGCAGCTCAGCGTCGGTCAACGGTGAAGGGTTCGCGCTGAGCCGTGCCACCGTTTCCTTGTTGATGCGTGCGGCCAATGGGGCGCCTCGGGCGAGACGGCGCGCCGTACGCATGACATCGTCGTGAACCTGTGATTCAGGGACGACGCGCGTAAGCAGGCCCTTGGCGAAGGCTTCGTCGGCGCCGAACACTCGCCCTTCCAGAAGGATCTCAAGCGTTACGGCGCGGCCCGCGAGCGCCAGCAATCCGCGCATTTCATCGGGCGCCATCGGGAAACCCAGGCGGTTGATAGGCACACCAAAGCGCGCTGTATTGGATGCGATGCGCAAGTCGCATTGGCTCGCGATTTCAAGACCGCCTCCTACACACACGCCATGGATCTCGGCCACCACCGGATGGATGCATGAGCCAATGGCCGTAAGGGCCGGCGCAAGCACTTTCGTGTGGTAATGCTGCACACCCTCGAAATCGGCGCGATGCTGCGGGAACTCGCGAATGTCGGCCCCTGCAGCGAAATTGCCGCCCTCGCCTTGAATGATCACGCAGCGCAAGGCGTCGTTAGCCGACAGCGCGGTGAAGACGCGGTGAAGTTCACCCCACATCGAGACCGTGATGGCGTTCAGCCGACCGGGGTGGCTCAACGTAACGGTGGCAATCGGCCCGTCGTATGCGACCTTTACCTGCCCGCCGGGCACGCCGGAACTAGGCGCTGTCATCGCCACCTCAGATTCATGCCGAGCTTGGGCTTGCCTTCCGCCAGCAATGCAAGGTTGTCGTCGAGCTGATCAAGTTCGTACAGATAATTGACCATGATTCCGCACGACTGGGCCATGCCCTTCGCCGAACAGTCGGCGGCCCAGTTCATACGCTCGATACGGGCGCCGTTGCCCAAATGGAAGCGCGCCACCGGGTCGAGTGGCTGCCCGTTCTTCATGGTCTTCAAATAATGCACTGCAAGCCGCAGCCCGGTGCGCTGTACGCTATCAGACGCCTGGCCGGCTGCCGCCAGCTTCAATTTCTCGACCCACTTGGCTCCTGCCTCTGAGTCGTCTTGCGCCGCCTGTTTGTCGGCCTTTTCGATCAGCATCGACTGCATCGCCGTGCCGTCTTGTTTGGCCAGCCACTCAACGAAGCCTGGAATGGGCGAGAGTGTGGCGAACGACTTGAGACGCGGCAGCTCTCGAAGCAACTCGTCGATGACACGCTTCAGTAGGAAGTTGCCAAAGCTGATGCCGCGCAACCCGGGCTGGGTATTGGAAATGGAATAAAAAATGGCCCAGCGCGCCTTGCTAATATCTTCAGCCGGCACATGAGGGTCGAGCAGCAGTTGCACATTGCCCGCCATTTGGGGCGCGAAGGCCACCTCAACGAAGATCAGCGGCACATCGCTCATACGCGGATGGAAGAACGCATAGCAGCGGCGCTGGCCCGCGACGCGATGCTTGAGCTCTTCCCACGAGTGGATTTCGTGCACGGCTTCGTACTGAATAAGCTTTTCGAGCAGCGACGCCGGTGAATCCCACGTGATGGGGCGCAGTTCAAGCATGCCGACATCGAACCACGTGCAGAGCAGGCCTTCGAGCTCGCGTTCCAGCACGCTAAGCCCCGACACCTGCTTACGCCACCGCAACATGTCGGCGCGCAATTCCACGAGCAGGTTCAGACTTTCCGCCTGGGCGTACAGGCGGCGGAACATGCGCAGGCCGAGGTCTTCGCGCGGTTCCAACCCGGCACTGGCCTGGGCGAGACTGCCAAGCATGGCGCGGCGATCCTTCGCGTCAGACGTCAGATAGCGGGAGCTCCATTGCTTAGCCTGCCGATTAGCCGCTACGTCGGTGAGCCGCGCCGTGAATAACGATTGCACTTCCAGCGGCTCGGGCAGCGGGTCGCGATCGAGCCAGCGGCTAATGCGGGCCATCAGCCCGGAACCGACTTTCTCGGTGAACGACTCAGCAAGCTTTTCGGCGGTGCTTGGGGCGGCGTTCTCGGTAGTGCTGTCTGTGGTGTTCTCAGTCGCGTTCTCGACGCGCTTCTGAGGGGTCGTTTCAGCCGCGTTAGCGGTGCCGTTCTCGTTAATAGTGGTGCTCAATTCCTTGCTCATTGATTCAACCGTGTGTTCTGCGGTGTTATCGATGACTTCACCTGGCTTGCCCGCCTTCTTGGCCCCGCTGCCGGCAGCCAATCGACCGCTTGCTGCCACTACCACCGCGCCTTTCTCGGGGCGACGGGTATCGCTATTCATCATGATGAAGCTCCTGAATCGTATATGGGCGAGGTTTCCTTCGGGCCAGTGGCAGAGGCCGGTGTATCTTGAGCCGCCAGCGCATGGAGCGCGTCGAGCTGCCGCAAGAGATGCTTGCGGGTAAGGGCCTCTGCACCATCGGGATCGCGCGCCTTGAGCGCGGCGAAGATGGCCAGGTGCTCGGCACACGATTCCTGAATGCGCCCCGGGTACGCCAAGCTCTTGTGACGCGACAGGCTGAGCACTTTTCGCAGGCTTTCCACCATGTCAGACAGCCAGCGATTATCGGCCAACGCCTGAATGGCTTCGTGGATGACCGCGTTTGCGGCGTAATACCGATCGATATCGCCAGCCTCGGCGTGCCGCTGAAGTTGCTCGTGCAGCGGTTCAAGCCGCTGCAGATCCGCATTGGTAACTTTGCGGGCCGCTTCATACGCGCACCGCCCTTCCAGCATGGCCATCAGGGGAAAGATGTCGTCGAGGTCGGCAGTAGAGAGCGTATTGACGAAGCAGCCGCGCCGCGGTTCGAGCCGCAGCAGACCTTCCGCCACCAGCACCTTGAGTGCCTCGCGCAAAGGCGTGCGCGATACGCCCAGTTCACGCGTGAGGCTCACCTCGTCGATCCAGGCGCCCGCTTCGAGCTCGCGCGACTGGATCATGTCGCGCAAGCGATCAGCCACCTCGAGATATAAGACTTGCTGAACGATACGGGTTCCCACGATATGCCCTCGGTAGTGAGCGCACTAGAAACCATCAGAAGCCGCTCATAATGCATAATTATGGCGAAACGGGCATGGGAAGCAATACAAAAGTCCCTATTGTTTACCCGTAGCTAATTTCCCGCGCCTGCGCCTACCCGCCGTGGGCGCGAAACCCTTCTTCGTCGACGATGCTGATGTTGCGGCCGTTCACCTCGATGAGGCCCTTGCTGGCCAGGTCGTGCAAAATTCGCGAGAAGTGTTCCGGCGTGAGGTTCAGGCGCGACGCAATGACATTCTTGCCCACTTCGAGCCGGATCTCGGCGTCGCCCGCCGCCTGTTGCGCCTGAAGCAAGTAACCGATGACCCGCTGCGTACCCGAATGCAGCGAGTATGACTTCACGTCCGACACAAATGCGTGCAGCCGCTGGCTCAGGCCGGCGATCATCTTGCGCGCCAGCATGGGTTGGTTCTCAAGCTCGGCAAACAGCACCGATTTGTCGACTGTGAGTAGCATGGTGTCTGCAAGGGCCACTGCCGAAAGAATATAGGGCCGATCAAGAAACATGAGCGCTTCACCGAAACTCTCGCCCGGCGCAAGCAAGCGGATGACTTTTTCCGCACCGGCCGGCGACACCGCTACGAGCTTGACCTGCCCGTACACGATGATGTGAAAACCGTTGCACGGCTCACCGCGATGGAATACGGCTTCACCGCGCCTGACATGCTGCTCGGTTGTGCCGGCAGCCACTTTGGTGAGTTCCTGCGGGTCGAGTTGATCGAACAGAGCCACGCGCGACAGCAGATTCTGTATCTTGTCTTTCTCGGTAGACATATTGATAGAATTCCTTTGAGGTCTTAGCCCGGAAAACCGCGTGATAAAGACGTTCTACAACATCGCCGGAACGGTGGCGCTGCTGCTGGGCATAGTGGGCATCTTTCTGCCTGTGATGCCCACCACCCCCTTCCTGCTACTGGCTTCGGCCTGCTATCTGCGTGGCTCTGAGCGCATGCATCGTTGGCTGATGAACCAGCGCTACCTGGGCCCTTATATCCGTAATTTCCAGGCAGGGCGCGGAATCCCGCTACGCGTGAAGGTGATTGCGCTGACAACGATGTGGGCGAGCATCCTCGTTTCGATGTGGTTAGTACCCATACCGTGGGTACGTGCGCTGATGCTCGTGCCGGCGGTTACCGTGAGCATCTACCTTTACCGTATGCCTACACTGAACGCGTCGGCCGCAGCCCGCGATCAGATCAACCGCGAGTAAGTCGATACCGTGGGCTGGCTCAGGTAGCGATCGAACACCATACCCAGTGCGCGCACAAACAATCGGCCTTTGGGCGTGACGGTAATCACCCCATTTTGGGTCTCCATGAGCCCCACTTCCTCGTATGGGCGCAGCCTTTCAAGCTCGGCGGCGAAATATTCTTCGAAGTTAATGCCGTACTTGTCGTTGATTTCAGAAAAGCGCAACGGCATGCTGCACATCAGCACCATGATGATCTCGCGCCGTAAAACATCGTCAGTGGAAAGGTCGACACCGCGCTCGACGGGCAAGCGCCCCTGATCGAGCGATTCGTAATAGGCGTTCACCGTGCGCACATTGCCGTTGTACGAGCGCCCTACCTTGCCAATGGCCGACACCCCGAAGCCCACGAGGTCGCACTCGGCACGGGTGGTATAGCCCTGAAAATTCCGGTGCAGCGATTTGTCTTGGCGGGCACGGTTCAGTTCGTCGTCGGGCTTCGCAAAGTGATCGAGCCCAATATAGACATAGCCCGCTTCCAGCAAGCGCCGGGTCGACAAGAGGAAGATTTGCAGACGCGTTTCGGCCGAAGGCAGGTCGCCCTCCTTGACCATACGTTGCGCCTTGAATCGGGAAGGCAAATGCGCGTAGTTGTAGAGCGCGATGCGATCCGGGGAAATGCGAATGACCTGGTCGATGGTGCGCTCGAAGCTTTCCAGCGACTGCTTGGGCAGGCCATAGATCAGGTCGGCGTTCACGGATTCATAGCCGGTGTCGCGGCTGGCTTTCACCGCACGTTCGACCATCTCGACAGGCTGTATGCGGTTCACGGCGGCCTGCACGTCGGGGTCGAAATCCTGAACGCCAAAGCTGCAGCGATTGAAGCCCAGCCCGGCCAGGAACGATAGCGTGCCCTCGTTGACGGTACGCGGGTCGATCTCGACACCCAGCTCGGCATCGGGCGTGAAATTGAAGTGCTTGCGGGTGGCATCCATGAGCATGGCCAGCTCATCGTTACTCATGAAGGTGGGCGTTCCGCCACCCAAGTGCAGCTGCACCGTACGCCGGTCGGTTCCCAGATGCGGCGCCAGCAAATCCATTTCTTTACAGACATAGCGCACATACTCGGCCGAGCGACCGTAGTCTTGCGTAATGATCTTGTTGCAGGCGCAGAAGTAGCACAGCGAACGGCAAAACGGCAGATGGAAATACACCGACAGCGGGGGGTTTTGAGTGCTCGCGGCGCGTTCCTGCAGATACGGCAGGAAACGTTCTTCCTTGAAACCGTAATCAAAGCGGTCGGCCGTGGGATACGAGGTATAGCGAGGGCCGCTTACGTCGAAGCGCCGCACGAGCGCCTCGGAAATCTCGATCTCGGGGAATTCAGTCGTATGGTCTTGCGTTGTGGTCGTTGCGACCATGGGGGGCTCCGAATATCGACCAGCCGCCTACTACGAGCGCACGCACCCGCCCCGGCATACGGTCAGCTACAAATGACATTGTCAGTGTACCGCCGCTTAGTTTCTTTGATTCATCTCAAGGAGAGTGCCGGAATCGGCGCGCGATGAGCGCCGCGCCGACGGCCCACGCCTTGCCTGCGAATTCCCGCTTTTACTCGCGATATTTTCCGAAAATTCCGAAATTACCCGCTAATCGCGTCGAACATGCCCCCTACATATCGTATTATTAATAGCCTCGAATCTGTACTTTCCCCTATCCAGCCCGCCTGATGTCGCTAGTCCTCATTCTCGCTTTGCCATTTTTCGGCAGCATCGTCGCTGCCTTCATGCCGTCGAACGCGCGCAATATCGAGGCATGGCTGGCCGGGCTGGTAGCGCTGGTGTGTGCGGGTATAACGATTACGCATTTCCCGGCCATATTCGATGGCGAAGTTGTACGGGCCACGTTGCCGTGGCTGCCCGCACATGGCGTCAATCTAAGCCTGCGGATGGACGGGTTCTCATGGCTCTTTGCCATGATCATCACGATCATGGGCGCCCTCATCGCGCTATACGCCCGGTACTACATGTCGCCGGCCGACCCGGTGCCGCGCTACTTTTCTTTCTTCCTGGCCTTCATGGGCTCGATGCTGGGCGTCGTGCTCTCGGGCAACCTCATACAGTTGGTGATCTTCTGGGAACTCACCAGTCTGTCGTCGTTCATGCTCATCGCTTACTGGCATCACCGGCTCGATGCTCGCCGCGGTGCCCGCATGTCGCTCACTATTACCGGAGCCGGCGGCCTGTGCCTCTTGGCCGGTGTGCTCATGATGGGCCATGTGGTGGGCAGCTACGATCTCGATATCGTGCTCGATTCGGGCGACCTTATCCGTAACCATCCCTGGTACACCACCATGCTTGTGCTGGTGGCGCTGGGCGCGCTTACGAAGAGTGCACAGTTCCCCTTCCATGTCTGGCTGCCTAACGCCATGGCGGCGCCCACTCCGGTGTCGGCCTATCTGCACTCGGCCACGATGGTGAAGGCAGGCGTCTTTCTGCTGGCGCGCCTGTGGCCGGTGATGGCGGGCACGCCGGAATGGACCTGGATTATCGGCGGCGCCGGTGCAATCAGCCTGCTGCTGGGCGCCTACGCGGCCACCTTCCAAACCGACATGAAGGGCGTGCTGGCCTATTCCACCATTAGTCACCTGGGCCTGATAACGCTGCTTCTCGGCATGGACAGCCGGTTGGCTCTGGTGGCAGCGGTATTCCATATCATCAATCATGCGACCTTCAAGGCGTCGCTTTTCATGGCCGCCGGCATCGTCGACCACGAAACGGGCACGCGCGACATGACGCGGCTCTCGGGCCTGTACCGAAGTATGCCCATTACCGCCACACTGGCGGTCGTGGCGGCCGCAGCCATGGCGGGGGTGCCGCTGCTGAACGGCTTCATTTCCAAGGAAATGTTCTTCGCCGAGACGGTATACGTGAGTGGTAACGACTTTACCCGCTTCGGCTTGCCGCTATTGGCGGTGGTAGCCAGCGCCTTTAGCGTCGCCTACTCGCTGCGCTTCATTCGTGAAGTGTTCCTCGGCCCACCTGCCACCGACCTGCCCCGCGCGCCGCACGAACCCCCACTCATGATGCTGATTCCCAGCGCAGTGCTGGTTGTGAGCTGTCTCGTCGTGGGCATGCTGCCCGCGTTGCTGCCTGGGCCATTCCTGCATACCGCCGTCGATGCCCTGCTGGGCGACGCTACTCCCGAATACAGCCTCGAGGTCTGGCATGGTTTCAACTTGCCGCTGGCAATGAGCTTTGTGGCGTTGGTCGGCGGTATCACGCTGCAGTTCCTTCTGGTGCGCCGCCAGCACGCGCGGCCCGGGCACACTCCTTTCATTTACCGTTTCGACGGGCGGCGCAGTTTCGAAGCCATATTGGAAGGGCTCGATATTGCAGCCGCTTTCGTGCTCGACTGGACCCGCTCGCCACGCCTGCAGCCACAGCTCTTCCTGATGGTGCTACTCACACTCGTTGTGGCGATGCTGCCGCTGCTGGAAGGGCCCTGGATGCATCCCGAAGTATTCACGGCGCTCGATCCGGCGTTCGCACTGGTGTGGGTGGCCGGGGCCGCCTGCGCGATCGGTGCCGCTGCCAGCGCCAAGTTTCATCGCCCTGCCGCCCTCATGCTGTCAGGCGGTGCGGGCCTGTGTACCGTGATTACATTCGCGTGGCTGTCTGCCCCCGATCTGGCGCTCACGCAGCTTACGGTGGAAGTAGTCACCGTGGTGCTCATTCTGCTGGGCCTGCGCTGGCTGCCGCCGCGTGTTGCCGGTGAAGGCGACAGCGAAACACCGTTTCGTTACACCATCTTTGCCGTTCTGCGCCGTTCGCGCGACTTCATCATCGCCATTCTGGCCGGTGCTGGTTTCAGTGTGATCGCCTACGCCATCATGACGCGCCCGCACCCTGCCGGGGTTTCGTCATTCTTCATCGAAAAATCCGTGCCACTGGGTGGCGGCGCCAACGTCGTCAACGTGATTCTGGTCGACTTCCGCGCCTTCGACACGCTGGGCGAAATCACCGTCCTCGCCATCGTGGCGCTGTCGGTTTACGCGCTGTTGCGGCGCTTCCGTCCGCCACCCGAAACCATGGAACTGCCTCACGCACGCCAGTTCTCAGCTTACGAAGGCAAGCTGCTCGACCGCTTCAGCGATCCTGATCCGAAGGCGCTACTTCCCGAAGGCGTCATGAAGATCCCGTCCGTGCTGGTTCGGCTGCTGCTGCCACTGGCAGCCATGGTGTCGGTGTACTTCCTGGTGCGCGGGCACAATCTGCCGGGCGGCGGGTTTGTGGGCGGCCTGATCATGGCAACTTCGATCATCATCCAATACATGGTCAGCGGCGTGGTGTGGGTGGAAACACGCCAGCGCTTGCACCCCCAATACTGGATCGCGTTCGGCCTTTTAGCCGCCGGCGCGGCGGCCATGGGCGTGTGGTGGGCATCGAAGCCGTTCCTTTCCTCGGTTGCCGTCGATTTCCACATTCCGTTGATCGGTCATGTTCATCTGTCGTCCGTGCTGCTATTCGACATCGGGGTGTACACCTTGGTTGTTGGCGCAACAGTGCTGATGCTTATTGCGCTGGCTCACCAATCGCTGCGCCTGTATCGCAAACCTGTAGCACCGGTTCCTCAAGACGATGGCCCGCCCGTACAGGAGCATATCTGATATGGAACTCATTCTTTCTCTTGCTATCGGTGTACTGGCCGGGTCGGGCGTATGGCTCTTGTTGCGCCCCCGTACCTTCCAGGTGATCATCGGCCTATCCTTGATCTCATACGCGGTGAACTTGTTCATCTTTTCGATGGGCCGGGTCGTTCTGGGCACACCGCCCGTCATCAACGCGCAAACCGTCGACCCTTCAATGTATGCCGACCCATTGCCCCAGGCCCTGGTGCTCACCGCCATCGTCATTGCCTTTGCCACTACAGCGCTTTTCCTGGTAATTTTGCTCGCCTCACGCGGCTTCAGCGGTACCGACCACGTTGACGGACGGGAGGCCAAAAAGTGACGGGCTGGATGCAGCACATTCCCATACTGCCGGTTGTCATTCCGCTGATCTGCGGGGCGCTGATGCTCGTCATTCGCGATGGCAATCGGCGGGGTCGCCTCACCCTCGGGTTCATCTCTATCGCAGGGCAACTCGCGGTCGCCGTAACGCTGCTCTGCCTGTCAGCGGGCTTTCTGCCCAGCAACTGGCCCGACGGCGTCGGCGTCTATCTGCTCGGTGACTGGCCTGCGCCGTTTGGCATCGTGGCCGTGGTCGATCGGCTGTCGTCGGTCATGCTTCTGCTCACCGGCGTTCTGGGGCTTGCGGCCTGGATCTACTCCACAGCACGCTGGGATCGCGCCGGGGTGCACTTCCACCCCCTGTTTCAGTTTCTGCTCCTGGGTCTGAATGGCGCCTTCCTTACCGGCGACCTGTTCAACCTGTTCGTGTTCTTTGAAGTCTTGCTCGCCGCTTCCTACGGCTTGGCCATGCATGGCTCGGGGCGCGCTCGGGTCGGCGCCGGCCTGCACTACGTGGCCGTAAACCTGGTGGCATCGTTCCTGTTGCTCATCGCCATGGCGATGATCTATGGGGTAACCGGCTCCTTAAACATGGCCGACCTGGCGGCTCGTGCCGGCGAACTGGGTGGCCCTGACCGGCGCCTGTTCGAGGCCGGTGCGGCCATTCTCGGTATCGCCTTCCTGATCAAGGCTGCGGCATGGCCGTTGAACTTCTGGCTACCGGCCACGTATGCCAATGCCAGTGCACCGGTGGCTTCGGTCTTCATGATCATGACGAAGGTGGGCGTCTATGCCATGCTGCGCATCGGTTCGTTGCTGTTGCCGACCGGCGCTCCGGCCGCCTTCGGCGGCGAGTGGATGTTCCCGGTAGGTATCGCCACGTTGGGCTTCGGCATCATCGGCCTGATCGCAGCGCCGCAACCTGAACGCCAGGCCAGTTATTGCGCGATCATGTCTTCCGGCACCTTGTTCGCGGCCCTTGGGATGCCGGGCGTCTCGCTCACCGGCCCCGCTCTCTTCTACCTCGTGACCTCGGTACTTGCGCTTGGCGCCTTCTTTCTGTTGCTGGAAATGATCGAGCGCACGCAAGCGTTCGGAGCCGACTTGCTTGCGGTGAGCCTTGAGGCGTTCGATCTCGAAGACCCCGAATCGCCTGACACCAGCGACGATGTCGTGGGGGTGGCGATTCCGGCGGCTATGGTATTCCTGGGGTTGTCTTTTGTGGCGTGTGCGCTGCTTATTGCCGGCTTGCCGCCCATGTCGGGCTTCGTGGCGAAGTTTACGCTGCTGTCGGCGGCGTTACAGACCGCAGAAGGCGCACCCGGCACGGCCACATGGTGGCTTTTAGGCTTCGTGATCTTCTCTGGTCTGGCGTGCATCATCGCCCTTGGTCGTACCGGTATCCGCCTTTTCTGGAGCGTCGAAGACACCATCACACCACGCTTGCGGCTGAGCGAGGCGGCACCGGTCACACTGCTTATCGCCGTAACCATCGTCATGGCTATTTGGGCGGGGCCGGTCATGCACTATCTTGATGAAACGGCCGATTATCTTGGCACGCCCAGCCAGTACATCAACGCGGTGCTTACACAGAACCCGGGCCGTGATGTGACACCGGTGGAGACACTGCCATGAAACGAGTGATGAGCTGGCTCTATCTGCCCACGCTATTGTTAGGCCTTTGGCTGCTGTTGAACGACAGCTTGTCACCCGGCAATATCATGCTGGGCGGGATCCTGGCGCTGTTTTTTGGTTGGGCATCTCAGGCACTTCGGCCCCTGCGCGCCCGGCCGCGCCACCCCTGGATCGCTCTGAAACTGATCTGGCGCGTGGCGGTTGACGTCTTCATGTCGAACCTTGCGGTAGCACGCATTATCTGGATCGACCGCCACACCATCACGCCGGGATTCATTAAGATTCCCATCGACATGAAAGACCCTCATGGCCTGGCCGCTTTGTCGTGCATCGTGACGTATACCCCGGGCACGGTATGGTCGGAGTTTGCCGAGGAAGAAGGGCTTCTGACCCTGCACGTCCTCGACCTCAAGGACGAAGCGTATTGGATCCACAAGATCCAGTATGACTATGAGCGTCCGTTGAAGGAGATTTTCGAATGAATCAGGTTCTCTTCATCGC
>CAZPYF010000038.1:0-13767 GCA_964590015.1 uncultured Burkholderiaceae bacterium | reverse complement strand
GGGTATAGATATTGCCCGGTACCTTGAGATCGAACAGGTCGGCCCCATGCTGTGTGCTGTCGAAAGCGTAAGAGGTCGTCTGATATATCGGGACGGCAACGGATTTCGTGGTGGGGTCGGGCTGGAAGCCTGCGTGGATCGCGAGCGTTTCGAATTTCATGTCTGTGTCTTCTCAAAATGAACCCAGCCTGCAAGGGTACACGCTTCCATGTGCCTTTTGCTAAGCCGGTTACGACCGTTGCGCGCTATTTATATTATTTTTAGAAATAAAGAAGCGGGAAGTTACCTTTTTGACGTTTGTTCCGCCACGTGGTCGCGCATCATATGGCGGTGAACCGCCGCCCATAAGGTAGTATTGCGGGTTGTTTGCGTGCATACGCATAGGGGCTTTCCCCAGTTTTCGAGGCGTGAATGAAAGTCTGGTTGAAGCGGATACTGATCGGCCTGGTCGTGGCGCTCATTGTGGCGCTTGTCGGCATCGCGATCTTCCTTCTGACCTTTGATCCCAATGCCTACAAGAGCAAATTGCAGGAGATCGTGTACGCCCGTTACGAGCGTACGCTGACCATCGACGGCGATATCGAACTGTCGCTGTTTCCTCGCATCGGCCTGTCGGTGCAGGGTGTCGCCTTGTCGGATCGTGGTACCAGCGACCTGTTCGCATCGATTGAGAGTGCCCGGCTCGCCGTGGCCATCTGGCCGTTGATGTTCAACCGGCTGGTGGTCGATCACGTGGCCATCACGGGCTTCAACGCGTGGATGGTGCGCGACACCGAAGGCAGTTATAACTTTCGCGATCTTCTTAGCCAGCGGCATGCTGCCGGGCTGCCCGCACCCGATCTTGCCTCGCCGCTGACGGCATTGGCCGGAACGGTGGGGGCGGCGCAGGCCATCGTCAACGCTGCGGCAGGGTCACCGGCTACTGCTGCAGATTTCGACGCCGATGCACGGGTAGATGACGATACGCTTGCGCCTGTGGCCGAAGGCCGGGGCACTGATCTGCATATCGACATCGCCGGGCTAACGTTGCGCAACGGCCGTATTCACCTGCACGATAAGAAGAATGGTTATGTCGGCCACATCACCAATCTTGAATTGAACACAGGGCGCATGACCGCTGACCAGCCCTTTGATCTGGCCTTTCGCGGCCGCCTGGTCGGGGACTTCCCGACGGCCGACGCACGAGTCGACGGTCAGGCACTGGTCAAGTTCAACCCCGATCAAAAGGCCTATTCCGCCCAGCGCGTCAATGTGCAAGTCAGCGGCTTACTCGGCGACTTGCAGGCCAAGTCGGCGGCGCTGAGAGGTAACCTAGCCTATAGCGCCTATTCGGAAATGTTCAGCGCAAGCGGCCTCGATTTCTCGGTTCAGGGCGATCTGCAAGGGCCGGATCCCATCAAGAACTTCGACGCCAGCCTGGTGGTTCCTCAGCTCAAGCTCGACCGCAGCCAAGCCGAGCTTCATGTCGAAAAGCTGGCTTTGCGGATCGACGGAGATCGGCCTGACGAAACGTTCGAACTCGGTCTGGACGCGCCCCGCTTGTCGATCTCGCCTGACGCGGCGCGCGGCGATCCGTTAACTGCAACCATTCAGTTGCGGGGCAAAGACGATCAGGTGGCGCTCGTGCTCGGCATGAGCGGGCTGGGCGGCAATGCGCGGGCGTTGACCTTGAAGGAACTGAAGCTTGATGGCCGTATGCAACAGGGCGAGCAGCAAGTTCAGGTGAACATGACCTCGCCCGCTTCCTGGAAGGTATTCGAAGAAAAGGGCTCGTTATCGGCGATGCGAGGCGACGTGCGCATCGAACACCCGGCATTGCCTGGCGGCACATTCGAGTTTCCATTTATCGGCAGCATTTCTGCCGATCTGGTGAAAGACGATATTCGTAGCGAGCTGGATGCGGTGCTTAGTGGTAGCAAGCTGGCCTTCCGCGTAGACGTCAAGCGGCTGGAGCGGCCACAGGTCAACTTCTCGCTCCAGGCCGATCAACTCGATTTCAATACGTTGTTCCCTGCTGCCTCTCAAGTGGCGGCCCCCCCGGCACAGGCCGCTCAACCGGAACAGCAGGCTGAGCCGGCACCTGAACCGGCGCCCGCCGCCGCAGAACCCGAACGTTCCGGTTCGCCGCCCGTCCAGGCGCGTACCGTCAGTCTGGCGTTGCTCGAGAAGATCGACCTCACTGGCGAGATCGACGTGGGCGCGTTACAGATGCAAGCGGTCGAAGTAGCCGATTTCCACGCCAGCCTTCGCGCCATCGATGGCAAACTCGACATCAAGGACATCAAAGCCCAACTGTATGAAGGCAGCGTGGCGGGTCGTATCACCGCCACCGCCGACAATGACGTGTCGGTCGACCTCACGGCGGCCGATGTGTCAATGGAACCGCTTTTGCTCGCGCTCACTGGGCAGCGCTCTGTGAGCGGCAAGGGCTCGCTGCGTGCGGAACTGAAGAGTCGTGGGTTGACAATGCCGGCGCTGACTGCGGCGCTCGGCGGCACGGCCAAGCTGCGCGTGCGTGAGGGCGCTGTACGCGGCATCGACGTGGCGCAGACCCTGCGCCAGGTGCAGGAGCTGGTGCGTAGCGTGACAACCGGCGAGGCTCAAGATGTTCCGCTTACGTTCAACGCGGGTACCGAGACGGCGTTCTCGCTGCTCGAGGCTGACTTGGGCTTCGCAAACGGGCAAGGGCAACTTCAGAAGCTCAACCTTGTATCGCCCGCCGTACGGGTATCGCAAGGTAAACCCGCATCCATCGACCTCGTTAACAAGCAATTAGATATCATGGTGAACCTTCGTGTCAGCGGCGGCGCAAATGCCACGCGCGACCTTAGGGCGATGCGCGGTGTCACGGTTCCGGTACGAATCACAGGCTCATTCGCCGATCCCGCCTACCAGGTTCAGTGGAACGAGATTGCCGGAGCGGCTGTACGCGAAGTGGTGAAGGGCGGCTTGCTGGAGTTGCTGGGCAACCAGCTCGACAGCGCGCTTCCCGACTTGCCGGCGCCGGAACAGCCGGCCGAGGTGGGGCCTGGCCCCCGTGCCGAACCCGCCAAGGATCCGATGCGTTCCATCGGCGATGCGTTGAAAGGACTATTAGGGCAATGACGATGTCTGAACAAGTAGCTGAAACTCTGTATTTCCCCGTGCCCGGCGCACAAGGCGTCGAGGCCGAATCCGCACGCGCCTACGATGCGCGCTGGCGCGTGCTCGATGAGTCGGGCCGCGCGCTGGGCACCGACGAGCCAGCCCTCGCCAGCATTTCAGTGGCGCTGGAGTTCGGTTATCTGGTGTTGCGGGCTCCGGGCATGCTGCGATTGGGCATGCCGCTAGATGTTCTGGAAGATGACCCGTCGGTGTTGGAAACGGTGACGATCGACGGTGTGGAAACCACCGTGGCCGACGAAGGCAATTGGGCCCATACCTGGGTCAGTAATGTGCTGGGCCGCCCCGCGAGGCTGGTGAAGGTGTGTGACTAGCCCATAGCAAGCTGCAGGAATTTCGCCTGCAGCGTATCGCGGTCTTCGGTGTGATCGGGGTCGACCTCAATGCATTCCACGGGGCAGAACACCTGGCATTGGGGCTCGTCGAAGTGGCCAACGCATTCGGTGCAACGCTCGGGGTCGATAATGTAGTGCTCGGGCCCCATTGAGATGGCGGTATTGGGACACTGCGGCTCGCAGACGTCGCAATTGATGCATTCGCCGGTGATACGCAAGGCCATGTATAAAGACTCTCGAAAATGCCGGGCAATACGCCGGGCGACCCACACATTGTAGCTCGCCCGTACCCCAAGGGGCTTTTAACCCTGGTCTTCCTGTGCCTGTTCGCGTGCAGCGCGCGCTTTGGTCTGGAGCCAGCGCTCCACCGAAGGAAACACAAACTTGCTCACGTCACCCCCCAGTATCGCGATCTCGCGCACAATCGTGCCCGAGATGAACTGGTACTGGTCGGATGGGGTCATGAACAGCGTCTCGACCTCTGGCAGCAGGTGGCGGTTCATGCCGGCCATCTGAAACTCATATTCGAAGTCGGATACGGCACGTAGGCCCCGCACGATGACCCGGCCATCTTGCTCGCGCACGAAATCCTTGAGCAAGCCGCCGAAGCTTTTCACCTCGACGTTGGGGTAATGGCTAAGTACTTCCTGTGCGATCTCGACGCGCTCGTTTACCGAGAAGAAGGGGCGCTTGTTCGGGCTGTGCGCCACGCCGACAACGACATGATCGAACAGGTTTGCCGCACGACGAACCAAGTCTTCATGGCCGCGGGTGAGAGGATCAAATGTTCCTGGGTAGACAGCAGTTATCATGCGTTCTTGAAGGTTGGGAGCGGCGGGGCATCGCACGCGTCGCTCGGGCGTTCACTGGAAGGATGATTATTGACGTTTTCTTGCGCTGCAGCAAATCGTAGCAGCTGGAAATGCACATGACCGGCCTTTGCGCTGCGCATAACTTCATATTGAGAAGGTGGCTCTACGGCGTGCTCGGCCTCAATATACAGCAGGCCGTCTTCCGAGAGTACGCCAGGAAGCTTCGGCCATAAAGGGGTGAACCAATCTTTGCCAAACGGCGGGTCAAGCAAAACGAGATCGAAACGCGCGTCATCAAGGCGCTCGACCACCGTGAGCGCATTGCCCGCGTGTACGCGTACTTGCAACGCATCGAGCTTGTTGCGCAAGGCGCGCAGGGCCGACAGCGCGCCGGGGTGAGACTCCACCATTTGAACGTGAGCGGCACCCCGTGATGCCGCTTCAAAGCCCAATGCGCCGGTACCGGCGAACAAGTCGAGCACGCGCTTGCCGCTGAAGTCGCCGCCCCAGAAGTGGCCCAGCCAGTTATACAGCGTTTCACGCACGCGGTCGGGCGTAGGGCGCAGGCCCGGCGCGTCGACCACGGGAATAGGGGTGCGGCGGTATTCCCCGCCTACAATACGTACTGTGTGCTTCTTCATGCGCCGCTCACCGCGTCGTCCGCCAGTTTGATCCCATAGTGTAGAACCGAAAGCGTATGTTCAGTTTTTTCAGAAAGAAAGGGAAGCCGCAGCCCGCGCCCGCGGAAGCGCCGAAGCCGGCTGATGAGCTCGACACCTCGGCTGGCCCTGAGCAAGCCGACGCCGCGGCAACGGATGCCGCAGGCGAACCCGTCGTTGAGCCGGCTGTTGAACCGGTTGTTGAACGGGCAGCGCCGGCGGATGCGCCTGTTGAACCCGCAGAAGCGCCTGCGGCTTCCGCTGTAGCGCCCGCAACATCGCCGCGCGACCCGGCAGGCGCGCCCATGGAGCCTGCAGTATCGCCCGCAGAGCCCGAAGCGCGGCCGGCAGCACAGGCGACGCGCGTAGCACCGACAGCACCGACAGCACCGGCATCACCGGCATCATCGGCATCATCGGCATCATCGGCATCATCGGCATCATCGGCAGCCGATGCGCCGACCGCGCCGCCTGTCCTGGCAGCTGAAACCCCGCCTGTGGGCGACGAGCCTGCCGCGCCACAAGAACCGTCTCAAACCCCGCCTGCCCCTCAGCGCTCATGGCTGTCACGGTTAAAGCAGGGCCTCGCTCGCACCGGCCAGAATCTGGGTGGCCTGTTCGTGGGTGTGAAGGTCGACGAAGACCTCTTCGAAGAGCTCGAAACGGCGCTCATCATGGCCGATGCGGGCGTTGAGTCCACCGAGAAGCTGCTGGGTGCGTTGCGCGCTCGCGTTCAGAAAGAGCGCCTGCACGAGGCGCAGGCCGTCAAGACCGCCCTGCGCGAGATTCTGGCCGATCATCTCCGGCCCCTTGAGAAGTCTTTCCCCTTAGGATCAGCGGCGCCGCTCGTGGTCATGATCGCCGGCGTCAATGGGGCCGGCAAGACCACCTCGATCGGCAAGCTTGCACACGCCTTCCAGGCTCAAGGCGCCAGCGTTCTGCTGGCTGCCGCCGATACCTTCCGTGCTGCGGCGCGCGAGCAATTGATGGAATGGGGTGCCCGCAACAGCGTGACGGTTATTGCACAAGAGGGCGGCGACCCGGCGGCTGTGGCGTTCGATGCTGTTAACGCAGGCCGTGCGCGTTCGGCGGGCGTGGTAATGGTCGACACGGCCGGGCGTCTGCCCACCCAGCTGCATCTGATGGAAGAGCTCAAGAAGATCAAGCGGGTGATCGCGAAAGCCGATGGCGCGGCACCGCATGAAGTGCTCCTGGTTGTCGACGGCAACACAGGCCAAAACGTCATATCGCAGGTCAAGGCCTTTGATGCTGCGATTGGGCTCACCGGGCTGGTCGTGACCAAGCTCGACGGTACCGCCAAGGGTGGCACGCTGGCAGCGCTTGCGGCCGGCAGTCAAGGGGTCCGGCCGATTCCGGTGTACTGGATTGGTGTCGGGGAAGGCATGCACGACTTGCAGGCTTTTGTGGCCGGCGAATTCGCCGCTGCGTTGCTGGGCGACTGACTCAGCGCTTCCGACTTGGGCGTTTATTACGCGCAGACGGAAAGTCTCCCGCCTGCGCGAGCTCTTGCAGCGCCACGTCTGCCGCGCGCGCTTCGTGTTCTTGTGTGGCCGCCAGCCAGCCGAGTGCAAACATGGCCGAGGGATGGCGCGCGCCGTCGCCACGGTAATATTCGGCGGCCACGTACAGGTCGTTTAAGTGGCCCAACGATTTTTGAGCCGACACCAATGCGCTGCGCAAGCCGGTAAGGCGCCGTGAATCCATCAGGCCTTGAGCGAACTCCATGCCGTAACGTAACCGCTTGACGCGTTTGCGCAAGCTATGCCGAGTGTCCCAGCTCGCTTCAAGAAATTCAGCGCTATCGTGCCGGATACGGTCGAGCCACCCATTCAGCCGCTTGGTCAGTATGGGTGCTGCGTCTTTACCTTCGCCTGTTTCCTGCAAGGCATCGCCATAGGTCACCAGATGTTCGAGCAGATCGAGCAACGGTTCTTGGAAGTCAGGAGATGCTGCGAGCAGCGCGCGTGAAGGCGGTTCCGGCCGTAGATCGGCCTCCGGCGGTGTGGTGTCGGGTGGCATACCGGCCTGCATGAGGCGGGGCAACACTTCCGTTTGAATGACGTCGTCGTCGCGTGCTTGCCCCAGGGCCCGAAAATGTTCAGTCAAGCGTATCTGTAACGCATCGGGCGCTTGAGCTGAAGCGCCGAAGAGCCTCCAACAGGTACGCAGCCGCCGAATACCTACCCGAATTTGATGCACGTACTCGATGCGCTGGCTGCGCTCGGGCTTCATGCCGTCGACCCCTGCAAGGAAGCTGCTGTTGCGGATGATCTGGCTCATGCATTCGTTTGCGCAGGCGAGATAGGCCGCGCGAATGCCGGTATCTGCGGCAAGTATGGGCGGGTCGGATCTTACCGCGGCCGCGAGTCGTTCAACTTGGCGGGCATTCAGAGCCCGGGGCTTTGTCGCCTTCCCCCCGTTGACGAAGGCATCCGGATCCCACGCGGTGTCTAGCGACTGAGCCGCTGCGAGTGTCGCGAGCGCGTCACCGCGCGCAGCCTTACTACGCAGTTCGAGCACCAGGCGGTGTTGCAGCAACCATTCGCGAGATAACGCGAAGAGGTCTGTTGCGTTACCGTCGATGCCTTCGATCTCGAACTCATGAAGGGGCAGCGCGATGCCGTTGGCCGTGATCATGCCTTCGTCGTAAGCCAGCTCAGCGCTGCCCGACCCGGTGGGCACAACGTGCTTCGAGCGGACGACATGAGTGACGTAGCGGCAACGCAGGCCCTCGGCTGCGGCGGAGATGAGCGGCCCGACAGGTGTCTCGGCATAGACAGAGAGATCGAGGACAGGCCCGGGTCGTGGGTGGTTCAGCTCGATGCGCGAGAGTTCGTCGGGGCCGGGTGACTTGAGGGTCTGGATCCATGCCTCGCCCTCACGCCTGACGCGCAAGGCAATACCCGCCTTGGCCAACGCCTGATCGCGCGTGTCGTAGTAGCGGGCATGCATTTCGATGACGACAGCGCCGAGCTTGCGCAGCCGCGCCTTGAGGCCGGCGCGCTGCCGTGTGGGCACATGGAACTTCAGTTCACGTTCGAGCATATCGATTCAGTGCGCGCACACGGCGAGAGCCTTAGAGCAGGTACTTGCGGCTACGAGTGATGACGACTTCAGCCACAATCACGACAGTGAAGATCAGCACCAGAACCAGGGCGACCTTGTCCCACTGGAAGAGGTCCATGGCGCTATTCAGAGCCATGCCGATGCCGCCGGCACCCACGAGCCCGAGTACGGCCGATTCACGCACGTTGATGTCCCAGCGCAGCAGCACGATCGACCAGAACGCGGGCCGAATCTGCGGCCAATACCCGTACTGGATGATAGACGCGGTGCTGGCACCCGTGGCAGTCAATGCCTCGATGGGGCCGGGCTGTGCCTCTTCGATGGCTTCGCCCAGCAGTTTGCCCACAAAGCCGATAGACCGGAATGCGATGGCAATGGTGCCGGCCACAGCGCCAGGGCCGAAAATGGCGATGAAAAGAAGGGCCCAGACGAGCGAGTTGATGGAACGGCTCGATACCAGAATGAAGCGGGCCAGGAAGTTCAAGCCGCGATTACGGGTCAGGTTGGTAGCCGCCAGCAAGCCTACTGGAACCGCCAGCACGATGGCCAGCAGCGTACCCAGTGTGGCCATGTGCAGCGTCTCGATGAGGGCCTTGCTGATCGTGCCGGGAAAGCTCGCCCAGTCGATGGGCCACATACGGTTCAGCAGATCGCCCATCTGTTGCGGGGCGTCGTACAGGAACTCCGGAATGACGTCGATGGTTCGAGCCGACTGAACGATGGCCAGAACGAACAGGAAATACAGTGCGAAGCGCAGAATGCGCTGGCTTGCGCTGTAGCGCTTCCATTCCTGTGGATGGGGAGTGGTGGGGTTATGTGCGCTCATGCGTCGTCTCCGGTGGGCGCACGGTCACGCGTTGGGCCGGTACGGCCCCTGAACAGTTCCGATATCGTGACGTTGTCGAGCAGAATGGCACGAACGACGCGTGCCAGGATCTCGCCCAGCATGATAATGCCGATGATGGTAAGCAAGATCGTGCATACGAAGTCGTAATCAAAGCGTTGGAAAGCGGAAAATAGCGTGCCGCCGATACCGCCCGCACCCACAATGCCCACCATGGTGGAATTGCGCAAATTGGAATCAAGCTGGTAGGTCGAGAAGCCCACGAATCGGGCGAACACCTGTGGCATGACCGCGAAGATAATGACATTGGCGAACGAGGCGCCACTGGCGCGCACCGCTTCAACCTGTTTTAGCGAAATTTCTTCGATGGCTTCAGTGAAGAGCTTGCCGATGAAGCCGATCGAGGCCACGGTTAGGGCCAGCACCCCGGCCAAGGCGCCGAAGCCCACAGCTTTCACGAAAATGATGGCCACGATAACGGGATGCAGCGACCGGCACAGGGCAATAATGGCACGAGACGGCCAGGTGGCCCATGCCGGCATCAGGTTGCGTGCACCCAGCAGGCTGATGGGCAGCGACAGCAGAATACCCAGCATTGACGCCAGCACGGCGATTTCCATGCTTTCGGCAATTCCTTTCCAGAGCACATCGAGGCGCTCAACAGAAGGGGGAAACAGGCGGCCCAGGAAACGAGCTCCGAGCTCCATGCCCGACTGGAAGCGATCCCACGAAAAACCGAGCTGCGTCGCCGCATAGACGGCATAGACCAGTATTAATACGAGCCCAGCTCGTGCCTGCCACGATAGGGCAAAAGGCCGAGCCTGTTGGGCGGAGCTTACCTTCAGCTCAGCCATGATTCGCCCCCGTAAATTTCTTTCAGTACATCGGGGGTCATACCGTCTGGGGCGCCGTCGTAAACGATGTGGCCGCCCGACATGCCGACGATACGGGTCGCGTAGCGCCGAGCCAGTTCGACATCATGGATATTGACGATGACGGGAATGCGCTGGGCCCGGCCCAGTTCGAGCAGCAATTCCATGATTTCGACCGACGTTTTGGGGTCGAGCGAAGAGGTGGGTTCATCGGCCAGCAGCATCTGCGGGCGTTGCATCAGCGCGCGAGCGATGCCCACGCGTTGACGCTGGCCGCCCGACAGTGCGTCGGCACGTTGATTGGCAAACCCTTGCAGGCCAACCGTTTCCAGTAACTCGTACGCATACTGGATGTCAGACGGCTCAAAGCGCCGGCGCCAGGCATTGAAGGCGGTCGTGTAACCCAGCCTTCCGGTAAGCAGGTTCTCCATGACGGTGAGCCGCTCGACCAGGTTGTATTCCTGGAACACCATGCCAATTCGGCGCCGTGCTTTGCGCAAGGCCTGGCCCCGTATCGAGGCCAGGTCCACGCTATTGCCTTCGTCCTTGAGCAGGATGCGACCGCGTGTGGGTTCGATAAGACGGTTCACGCAGCGTAACAGCGTGCTTTTGCCCGTACCCGACGGCCCGATCACAGCGGTGAGGCCGTCGCCCGTGATATCAAGGTTGATGCCTTTGAGAACGGGTTGATTGGCTCGGTACTCTTTGACGAGTTCAATAATGTGGAGGGATGCACCCATGCTGAATTAACTTCCTTTCTTCTGTGCCTTGTCGTAGGCGGAACGTGTGAAGCTCTCGCCGCCGGCTTCCGCTACGTCGCGCACGATTGCCCATTCGTTCTTGTAAGTAATGGGATAAAAACGATCTGCGCCGTCGAACGCTTCCTGCATTTCAGGCGTGAACCGGTAGTCGTAGAAGCACTTGAGCATTTGATCGCGGAACTTGGGTTCCAGATCATGTGCGTACGCAAACGACGACGTGGGGAACTTCTCGCTTTGGTAAAGAATGCGGAAATCGTCGCCATTGACCTGACCGCGTTCCGCCATGCGGTTAAACACGTCGGAAGCCACAGCAGCGGCATCGTAGTCGCCGGAGTTCACACCCATGACCGACTGATCGTGCTTGCCGGAATAGAGGAGTTCATAGTCTTTCCCGGGCGTCAGGCCTTCCTTGGGGAACAGCGCGATGGGCGCCATATTACCCGAGTTTGACGAAGGCGATGTGTGAGCGACCTTCTTGCCCTTCAGGTCGGTGATCGACTGGAAGGGGCTGTCTTTACGCACGATAAGAATCAGGTGATAGCCCTGGTACCCATTGGCGTCGCCCTTCACAGCGAACGGCACGGCGCCTGCCAGGTTCACAGCGAAGTTGGTGGGGCCGGTCGAGAAGCCACCGACGTGCAGCCGGCCGGAGCGCATAGCTTCGATTTCAGCCGCATTGCTCTGCACCTGATAGAAGACGACCTTGCGGTCGACGCATTCCGACAGATGCTTGGTGAACGGCGAGAAGATATCGGCGTATACGGCAGGGTCTTCGACGGGGGTATAGGTGAAGACCAATGTTGAGGGATCACGCAGCTTGGCGGGATCGGTGGGCGTATCGGCGACGAGGTCGTTATTGGCATCGCAATACATGGTGTCGAGGTCGCCCCGACTGGCGCAATCGTCTGCATGAGCGCCGTGAGCCATGAACAGGCTGGCGAACAGCGTGGCATAGGCAAAAATACGTGAGGTTTTCATTGATATTGTCTCCGTTTCGGAAAGTTTGGGAGTCCGTCAGGCATCATAAATGATGATTGGCCTGCCGAAACCCCAGCTGGCGTGAAATGTCGGCCGCACAGGCCTTTAATGCGAGGGCAAGGGTACCATCAGGTTCAGCGTCGAACAGGCTGGCCGGGCCCAGGCAAGTTAGGGCCATCGCCAAGCGGCCCGAATGGTCGAACACGGGTACCGACAGCGCGTCGATGCCCGGCAAAGGGTTGCCCAGTGCGCGCGCAAGGCCGGCCTCGCGAATCTCTTGGGCCAACTGGGTCATCTCCTGGGCGGTTCGCACGGGCCGACCGATGCTGGCTACCACGTTCTCATCGCTACGTTCCCGCTCAATGTAGTGACGCGCCACCCCCGGCTCGAGCCACGCGACGAACACGCGGCCGGTTGCGGTGTGCAGCATCGACATTACGGTGCCGTTGCGCATATTGACGTGCACCGGATACCGCGCCTCGCGAATATGGATCATGGTGGGCCCATGAGAACCTAGCACTGCGATGCCCAGGGTGTGGCCGACTTCATCGGCCAATGTATCGACATAGGGCAGCGCAACGCGAACGGGGTTGCTGCGTTGCAGACCCACAAGGCCCATTTGCAGTGCAAACGGCCCCAGCTCGTACCGGCCCGTGACCGTGTCTTGCTGAACTAGCCCGACTCTTATCAGGCTAACTAAATAAGGATGTGCCTTAGCCGAGGTCATGCTCGCGCGTGAGGCGAGATCGCGCAATGTTAGGGGCTGGGCGGCATCGACGAGGGCGGCGAGCAGGGGGAAACCGGTTTCCACCGACTGGATACCGCGCTGCGCTTCTGCGCCCACCGTTTTCGCTTTGCTGCTTTGCATGGCCGCGATCGTAACGTTTTTGAGGCTATGCTGGCGAGCCGCGTTTTCGGCAATACGGGTATTCCTGAGCACCGGGGGTTAAAATGGCCCCAACTTATGTGAAGGCTTCATGAATGAGCACGCTAACTGAACTTGAAACCGGTGTTTCGGCCGGCACGGGAATCTCCCCGGTAACCGAAATCGTGGCAGAGCTTCGTGCCGGGCGCATGGTCATTCTGGTTGACGAAGAAGATCGCGAGAATGAAGGCGATCTTGTTCTGGCTGCGGAGTTTGTTACGCCCGAGGCCATCAATTTCATGGTCACGCATGCGCGTGGCCTGGTCTGCCTCACCCTTACCGAAGAGCGGTGTCGGCAGCTCGATCTGCCGCTCATGGCGAGCCGTAACGGCACGCGCTACGGTACCAACTTCACCATGTCGATCGAAGCGGCCGAAGGCGTGGAAACCGGCATCTCGGCCGCCGATCGTGCCCGCACCATCCGCGTTGCGGTCGCACGCGATGCCAAGCCCACCGACCTGGTGCAGCCTGGGCATATCTTTCCGTTGCAGGCCGCTCGTGGCGGCGTACTGGTACGGGCCGGCCATACCGAAGCCGGCTGCGACCTCACCGCCATGGCCGGGCTTACACCGGCTGCCGTGATTTGCGAAGTGCTGAACCCCGACGGCACCATGGCGCGCCTGCCCGATCTTCTGGTGTTCGCCCGCCAGCACAGTCTCAAGGTGGGCACCATTGCCGACCTCATTCAATACCGCAGCGAACATGAATCCATGGTCGAGCGTCTGGCGTCGCGCCGCGTGAAAACGCCGTGGGGCCATTTCGATGCGGTGGCGTATCGCGACCTGTCTTCGGGTGCGGCGCATCTTGCGCTGGTGCATGGCACGGTCGAGCGCGAAGTCGAAACCCTCGTGCGCGTGCATGAACCCACTCACGTGCTCGATGTGCTGTTCGAAGGCGAAGGTGATCACAGCTGGGGCGTGGCCGAAGCGGTACGAACCATATTAGCGGCCCCGTCAGGGGTATTGATCCTGTTGAACTGTCAGGGCTCGCCCGAGAACGTATTCGAACACTTTGAGTCCTGGAAGGTCTCCGGCGATACACCCGAAACGCCTTCTGTGCCCGTGGGCCGGGAAAGCCGTTACGGCTTGCGTACCTACGGCATCGGGGCACAGATCATGCGTGATCTCGGCGTAGGCAAGGCACGGTTGCTGGCGCGCCCCCGCAAGATGCCCAGCATGGCGGGCTTTGCGCTTACCATTACGGGTTACATTAGCGAACCTCCTCATCACCCCTGAACAGGAAACCGGATATGAATCCATACACACTCTCGCCCGACATGAACGGCGAAGGCCTGCATATCGGTATCGTGCGCGCCCGCTTCAACGAGGAGAT
>CAZPYF010000037.1:7087-14103 GCA_964590015.1 uncultured Burkholderiaceae bacterium | reverse complement strand
AGTATCCAGCCATCCGCCGGGTCGAAGACCTGCAGAAGCTGAGCTTCATCGGCTATGTCGAAGACCTGCTGTTCTCAAAGGAGCTGCAATACCTCGATGCGGCGCATCGGCCCGAGCATATCGCCTTGCGCAGCACCAGCATCCTGGCGCAATACCAGGCGGCGCGAGCGGGAGCAGGCGTAGCGGTTCTGCCGGCCTTCGTAGCAGATGGCGATCCAGTGCTGCGGCGCGTGTTGCCCGACCAGTTGCGCTTCGTGCGCCGTTTCTGGATGTCGATGCCCACTGAAGCGCAGCCGTTGCCGCGCATGAAAGCAGTGTGGGATGCCATACGCACTACGGTGGAGACAAAGCAAACATTGCTGATGCCGGACTAATGTGGCCACGGTGATTTCCTGAATTCAGAATGAGCGCGGCAAGCCCAGAACGTGTTCAGCGATATAGGAATAGATCAGATTGGTAGAGATCGGCGCAACCTGATAGAGGCGGGTTTCGCGAAACTTGCGTTCGATATCGTATTCGTTGGCGAAGCCGAACCCGCCATGGGTCTGCATGCAGACGTTCGCCGCCTCCCAACTGGCCTTGGCCGCCAGGTACTTGGCCATGTTGGCCTGCGCGCCGCAACTTTCCCGGGCATCGAAGCGCCGCGCCGCCTCAAAACGCATCAGGTTCGCCGCTTCCACCTCGATGTAGGCATCCGCAATGGGAAACTGCACGCCCTGGTTCTGGCCGATGGGGCGATTGAACACCACACGCTCATTGGCATAATTGCGAGCGCGCTCGATGAACCAATATCCATCGCCGATACACTCAGCGGCGATCAGCGTGCGCTCGGCGTTCAGCCCTTCAAGAATGTATTTGAAGCCTTTGCCCTCTTCGCCGATCAGATTTTCTTCAGGAATCTCTAGGTCTTCGAAGAACAGCTCGTTCGTCTCGTGATTCACGAGATTCGGAATCGGGCGCACCGTGAGCCCCTTGCCGACCGCATCATGCAGGTCGACGATGAAGATCGACATGCCTTCCGATTTCTTCTGAACCTCGTTAAGCGGCGTGGTTCGGGCGAGCAGAATCATGAGGTCGGAATGCTGCACGCGCGAGATCCAGACCTTTTGGCCGTTGACCACGTAACGCCCATCTTTCTTCACGGCCACCGTCTTGAGCTGAGTGGTGTCCGTGCCGGTGGTGGGCTCAGTAACCGCCATCGACTGAATGCGCAGCTTGCCGGCGGCAATCGCGGGCAGATATTTTTCCTTCTGCTCGCGGCTGCCGCTGCGCAGCAAGGTGCCCATGTTGTACATCTGCCCATGAACCGCGCCGGCGTTGCCACCCGAGCGGTTGATTTCTTCCATGATGACGGAAGCGGCGGCCAGCCCAAGACCCGTGCCCCCGTACTCTTCGGGAATCATGGCCGCGAGCCAGCCCGCCTCCATCAGCGCATCGACGAATGCCTCGGGGTAGGCTTTCCTGGCGTCGATATCGCGAAAATACTCATCAGGAAACTGGCAGCACAGCCGGCGAACGGCATCGCGAATGTCTTGGTATTCGTCGGGTTCACGAAACATGGTTCTCTCGTAGTGGCCGCCAGCCGTCGCGCTAAAGCATGCGACGCAAGACGCCGTCTTTCTTGATGAAGTGATGTACCAGCGCAATGCCAACGTGGCCGAGAATCATAACGAGCAAGAGCCACGCGATGGGTGAGTGCAGGCCGCCGATACTGGCCAGCGAGGGAATCTCGGGGCCTTCGGCAATGAGCTGCATGCCGAAAGGTGCCCACCCATAGCCGTTGCCTACCATGTAACAGAGGCCCGTAAGTGGCAGCAACACCATCGCCGCATAGAGTAGAAAGTGGCCCACAGCAACGAGTGTGGCCGTGGCGGGGTCTTGTTCCGGGCGGTTGCCCTTCTGCTTGAGGGCCCAGACAATGCGCAGAATGACCAGAAGCAATATCAGTGAGCCGATGGAAACATGCCAGGGCACCAGAGTCTGGCCGACCCAGTGTTCGCCCTCGTTGATTCGATCGAATAGCTTCAGCAGCTGCCAAACGATGAGTAGCCCCATGCCCCAGTGAAAGAGCCTGGATATGCTGCCGTAACGGGTTTTTGTATCGTCAATCATGTCAGACTCCTGATGTTGAACCGCCTGCATTCACCCAATGGGCGGGCATCCCGAATGTACATGGGGTCGTTACACAAAGGAAGTCTGATGCGATACACCTCGTTCGGCTGCCAGATCGGCCATCATCTTCACGGCACCTTCGGTGCGGGTGGTTCAGCCGAATTGATACGCTGAAATCGTCGTTTCCATGATGGTCTCGGAATACACCTTGCGGCCGATTGAATCGGCCGCCGCACCGGCGGCCACCATCAGCGGCAGAAGATGCTCCTCGGCGCGCGGCGGATGGCAATCCCGAGCGTGGGGCGCTTGCTCCCATTGCTGCAGCAAGGCATCGCGCTGAGCCGGCTCGCTTTCCACCGCGGCGGTGAGCCAGTCGTCGAACACGGCCGATACGGGCGTGTACCGTGGATCGCCATACCCACGCATATTGTGGAAACTCATGCCGCTGCCCACGATGAGCACGCCTTCGTCGCGCAAGCTCGCCAGCGCACGCCCAACATTGATATGAGCGGCGGCATCGAGATCTTGGCGCAATGACAGCTGAACCACCGGAACGTCGGCCGTTGGAAACATGAGCTTCAACGGAATGAAGACGCCGTGGTCAAAGCCGCGTTTCCCGTCTACCTGGGCGGCGAGCCCGGACGATTCCAACGATTGCACGATCTGTTGCGCAAGTTCTGGGTCGCCGGCGGCCGGGTAAGCCAGTTCATACGTGTGCGGGGGAAACCCGTAATAGTCATAAATCAGCTCGGGCCGAGCCTGGCCTGTCGTGCTGAAATCCGGGGTCAACCAATGGCCCGACACCAGCACGATGGCCCGTGGGCGTGTGGGCAGAGTGGCCGCGATTCCCTTTAGGAAGCCGGCCATATTGTCCCAAGTATGAGGCGGGTTCCAGTCCATGAAGAAACAGGGCCCTGCGCCATGCGGAACGAAAAACGTCGGCATACGCGTAGAGCTTGCTTCCGAGTGGCGTGTGGTCATGTTCGTTCTCCTTTGCATTCAGTGACGCTAGTATGAGCGAACATCGAAAGGATGAGAACCGGCTAGAATGAACCAACACCTAACACTGAAAGTAGGAGATGGGTATGGACCGAGTGACCAGCATGCGCGTGTTCGCGCGAGCGGCCGAGGCGGGCAGCCTTTCAGCTGCGGCGCGTCATATCGGGATGTCGCCGGCCATGGCCACCAAGCACGTGAACGCGCTCGAGGCGCGGCTAGGTGTGAAGTTGTTCCATCGCAGCACGCGGCGGCTGGCTCTGACTGAAGCCGGCGCGTCGTACCTTGAGGCGTGCCATCGTATTCTGGCCGATATCGACGAAGCCGAGGCGGCGGCAGCCTCGCAGCGTGTGATCGCCAGCGGCCTCTTGCGTATGAACGTGCCGCTGTCATTCGGCAGCCGATACGTTGCACCGCTACTGCCGGAATTCTCGGCACGGTACCCGCAGGTCACGGTGGAGTTAGGCTTAAGCGACGTCACGCTTGATCTCGTGGCCGGCGGTTGGGATCTCGCGATTCGCATCGGCAGATTGGCAGACAGTGCGATGCAGGCCCGCCGACTCGGCGACAGCGCCATGATGGTGTGCGCGTCGCCACACTACCTCGATCAACGCGGCGTACCCCGCCGCGTTGCTGAACTCGCGCAACACAACTGCCTGAGCTACACCCTCTCGGGCATGCAAAGCAGCAAGAAGTGGCTCTTCGGCAAGGACGGCGACGTTCAGGTGTCGGTTAACGGCAATCTGTTGGCAAACAACGGAGATGCACTGCTTGCGGCGGCGGTGCAAGGCCAAGGCATCATTTATCAGCCGCACTTCATCGTGGGCACCGCACTGGCGCGTGGCGAATTGGTCGAGCTGAAGCTTGACACACCCTCGGTGGAGCTCGGCGGCATTCACGTACTGTACCCGCCTGACCGACGCCCGCCGGCCAAGGTACGCGTCATGATCGATTACCTTGCCTCGGTGTTTTCGAGTAACCCACCCTAAAGTCGAGGTCAGGCCGCGTGCGGCACCGGAATGGCGGCAGGAGCGCCCAAATAAGCCAGATTCTTCAACATGGTTTCGGTGATTTCCGCTAGGCCATAGTGCGGCTCCCACCCCCAGTCGGCGCGAGCCTGGGCGTCATCGATGGAGTTCGGCCAGGTACTCGCAATGGCCTGTCGGAAGTCGGGCTCGTATCGCACCCGGAACTCGGGCACATGCCGGCGTATTTCTGCCGCAATTTGGGCCGGCGTGAACGTCACGCCCGCCAGGTTATAGCTGCGGCGCTCGGTGATGCATTCGGCCGGCGCTTCCATCAGCTCTATGGTGGCGCGTACCGCGTCGTCCATGTGCATCATGGGCAGCGCTTCGTCGGCCTCAAGAAAGCAGGTATAGGATTCGCCCTTCACCGCCGAGTGGAAGATGTCGATGGCGTAGTCGGTGGTGCCACCGCCCGGCGGCGTCTTGTAGGAAATCAGGCCGGGGTAGCGGATGCTGCGCACATCCACACCATGGTTCTCGAAGTACCAGCGGCACCAGCCTTCGCCCGCCAACTTGGAGATGCCGTAGACCGTTGTGGGTTCCATGATGGTGTGCTGAGCTGTTGCGTCGGCCGGCGTGGTGGGGCCGAACGCGGCAATCGAGCTCGGCCAGAACACTTTCTCGACCTGAGTGCTGCGAGCGACTTCCAGCACATTCAGCAGACCAGTCATGTTCAGGTTCCAGGCCCAGCCGGGCGCCTGTTCGCCTGTGGCGGATAAAGCCGCCGCAAGGTGATGGATCTGGGTGATGCCGCGACGTTCGACGATCTCTTTTAAGGCGGCGATGTCGGTCACATCGAGCGCTTCGTGAGCAAGGTGCCGGTGGCGGCCCTCGGGCTGACGATCGCTGGTGATCACGCACTCGTTGCCATAGCGTACAGCCAGGGCGGCGGCGAGTTCCGTTCCCAGCTGACCATTGGCGCCTATGATCAGAATGCGGGGGTCCTGTTTGGTATTGCGGTTCATGATGTGATTCCGTATTCGGCATCGCCGCCTTTTGAGCGGCCTAGCGTTGGTCAGACTAGACCCAGTTCCTTTCCGGCCTGCGCGAAAGCGGCAAGCGCCGTGTCGAGCTGTTCCTGGGTATGCTCGGCGCCCACCTGCACGCGAATGCGCGCCTGGCCCTTAGGCACCACGGGGTAAAAGAACCCGATCACATACACACCGAGCTCCAGCAGCCGCTGCGACAGTCGCTGCGCAAGTTCCGCGTCGTGCACCATCACCGGAATAATGGGATGGTCGCCGGGCTTGAGCTCAAAACCGGCGGCTTCCAGGCCGCTGCGTACATAGCGCGCATTGTGCTCAAGCTGATCACGCAAACCGGTGTCGGCTTCCAGCAGGTCAAGCACCTTGATGGTGGCGCCTATGATCGACGGCGCCACGCTGTTCGAGAAGAGGTAGGGTCGCGAACGCTGGCGCAGCAGCTCCACGACCGGCGCACGTGCGCTGGTGAAGCCGCCCGAGGCACCGCCTAGCGCCTTGCCCAACGTGCCGGTGATGATGTCGATCTTGCCGAACACGCCCCGATATTCGTGGGTGCCCCGACCCCGCGCACCGAGGAATCCAGTGGCATGACACTCGTCGATGCCCAAAAGCGCGCCGAACTCGTCGCAGATGGCCCGAATCTTGTCGAGCTGTGCAATGGTGCCGTCCATCGAGAACACGCCGTCGGTGAACACCAGCTTGAAACGTGCACCGGCGTCTTCAGCCGCCTGCAACTGCAAACGCAGATCGTCGAGGTCGTTGTGCCGATACCGGTAACGTTGCGCGCGGCTGAGCCGAATGCCGTCGATGATCGAGGCATGGTTCAGCTCATCGCTGATCACGGCATCTTCTGCACCCAAAATCGTTTCGAACAGGCCCCCGTTTGCATCGAACGCCGAGCCGTAAAGTATCGTGTCTTCCGTACCCAGGAATTCAGACAGCCGCCGCTCGAGCGTCTTGTGTAGGTCTTGCGTGCCACAGATGAAGCGCACCGAACTCAAACCAAAACCGCGATCCGACAATGCCGCACGCGCTGCATCGAGCACCTGCGGGTGCGACGAAAGCCCGAGATAGTTGTTCGCGCACAGATTGATCAGGGCCTTGCCATCCTGCATTCGAATCTCGCCGCCCTGAGGCGATGCAATGATGCGCTCGGACTTGTACAGCCCCGCGTCTTTGATCGACTGAAGTTCGTCAGTAAGAGCCGAGTAGAAATCGTTGCTTGTTTGCATGCATGGCGTCCTGTAGAATCAGTTCGTTCGATAAACAGAATTATTCGTTATATCGAACATTAAACATAATATATCGAACAACAAACTCTGATGCAAGTACCTTCGTCACCCAGTGCCCCAGAAGGGCCCCCTGCAGTAGGGGCTACCCTGCAAATGCTGCGCCAGTCGCACAAGCTCTCACTCGACGAACTGTCGCGCCGTGCCGGTGTGTCGAAGTCTATGTTGTCGCAAATCGAGCGTAATCAGGCGAACCCTACTGTCGCGGTGTTATGGCGCCTGGCCAATGCGTTGGGCGTGGATTTGGCCGAGTTCCTGTCTCAATCTCCGGCACAAGCCAGCCCGGTGGCCATCACCGTGGTGGCCGAACACGCTACCCCGGTCATCCGCAGCCCCGACGGCAAATGCGAGCTACGCATTCTTGGCCCTATCGAACTGGCCGGGCGACTCGAGTGGTACCAGCTTGCCATTGAACCGGGTGGCGTGTTGGCATCAGAAGCCCATGAGCGCGGCGCGCGCGAACACCTCACGGTGTTCAGCGGGCAGGTGTTGGTGCATTCGGCCGGTACGGAACGAAAGGTGGCGCAAGGGGAAACGGCACGTTACCCGGTAGATGTGCACCACACCTTGTCGAATCCGACCGAACTCGCGGCTACGGCCCTGCTCGTGGT
>CAZPYF010000037.1:0-6987 GCA_964590015.1 uncultured Burkholderiaceae bacterium | reverse complement strand
AACTGAACAACCAGGTCGTGACGGGAACCGGCTCAGTGACGATCACTGCCTCCGACGGCAACCAGCGCCTGGAAATCGGTACGAACGGGCCCAACGTGATTACCGCAGGTAAAGGGGCCGACACGATCGTTTTGAACAGTACGGGCGCCGACACTTTGGTGATTGGCGGCGGTGAGACACCGGTGAAGGAAGTACATCGGTTCGAACTGGATGCCGGCTATCTTCAGGCGAACGGGCACTACCAAGTCACCTTATGGGATGAAGGCGGTGAAACGATACAGACGGGGCCTCTAGCGGGAAATAGTGCTGAATCACTTATGAATGACTTGGTCGCCCAATTGAATGCCGACGAGTCTTTGGTCAGCTTTAAACGGATCTCCGATACGGCATTCGAGGCGGCTTTCCGAATCAGGCACGGTGACGTGCAGCAACAGAGCACGATCTCGAAAACAAACGCGAATGGAGAGAATCCGGCCGACATTCAGACGTCGAGCACCACGGTTAACCACGACCCCGGCTCAATATCAGACTCCGCATTCTGGTATCTCGATGCGCCGACCAATACTAAGGCAGCGGTCGACGTTATAGTGGGGTTCAATTCCAGCACCGACACGATCGATTTACCGTACGGGTCTAAAGCTCATGTTGATTCCGGGGTCATCGCGCCAGACACCGACGGCTTCAACCATCAGGGGCTGCAGGTGGCATCGATAACGAACGGCATAGCGACATTTCAGGGCCGAGAAGGCGCCACTGCGGCCGATAAGACGACGCTTTTGCTCGACGTGTTGAAAGGCTCTACCGACGCCGTCGCGTTCATCGCCACAAACTCCCTGGGCCAGGAATCCACCTACATTGTGCAGGGCGACGGTATGCAAGGCGATACGATTGCCGATGTGTATATCCTGCTGGCGAACACGGTTATCACCGACCTAGGAATGATCCTCGTCTAGGGCGGTAATAACTGGCCCGCCAGTGAACCCGCGCAGCCGGCCCAGCGCTACGTCTGCTCCGGTGCCGGAGAGGTTTCGGCCTCTTCGGCCGGCGGCGTTTCCGTCTGGCCGGCGTCCGTTTCTGGTGCCTGGCCGTCAGCGGCTGGTTCTTGGCCTGTTCCCCCAACTGCAGCGTCAGCTGCCGGTTCAGCCGACGCCTCCGGTGCCGCAGGCGCGGCCACAGCCACCGTCGGCGCCACGCGCCAGACCACATTCGCCAGGTCGTCTGCGACGATCAGCGCGCCACGCGGATCCACGGTCACACCCACCGGCCGGCCACGGGTCGTACCGTCGTCATCGCGGAACCCTCCAACGAACTCGATGGGGTCGCCTGAGGGACGGCCATCGGTGAACGGTACAAAAATCACCCGATAGCCGACGGGATCCGCGCGGTTCCAGCTGCCATGCTCTCCGACAAACGCACCGTTGGCGAACTGCTCGCCCATTGTTGCCGTCGAGAAGTCAACGCCGAGTGTCGCCACGTGCGCACCCAACGCATAGTCGGGCACGATCGCCGACGCCACCTTTTCCGGGTCTTGCGGGCGCACACGGTCATCAACATTCTGACCCCAGTAGCTATAGGGCCATCCGTAAAACCCACCATCCTGAACGGACGTCAGGTAGTCGGGAACAAGGTCGGGGCCGATTTCGTCACGTTCATTGACCACCGCCCACAGTTCCTCCGTTTCGGGGTGAATCGCCAACGCGGTGGGGTTTCGTACGCCCGTGGCATACGTGCGGCGCGCACCCGTTTCGGCATCCACCTCCCAGATCACCGCCCGGTCGGCTTCAGCGGTCATGCCCCGTTCCGTGATATTGCTGTTCGAACCGATGCCTACGTACAGGAAGCGGCCATCAGCACTCGCCGTGAGGGCTTTGGTCCAGTGGTGGTTGATCTCTTTCGGCAGCTCAGTGACCGACTCGGGAGGTCCTTCCGCCTTGGTTTGACCTTCGGTGTAGTTGAACTTGACCAGCTCATCTTGATTCGCCACGTAAAGCGTATTGCCGATCAGGGCAAGCCCGTAAGGCGCGTCCAGATTCTCGGCGAAGACGGTCTGTAGCTCGTACTCACCATCGCCATCGGCGTCGCGCAACAACGTCAGGCGATTGCCGCTTTCCACCGACGACGTGCCCTTCGCTTTGATATACCCGGCAATCACGTCCTTGGGCTTGAGGTCGGGCGCATACCCGCCGCGCCCTTCTGCCACCAGAATGTCGCCGTTGGGCAGCACCAGCGTCTGGCGCGGGATCTTCAGATCGGTCGCGATGGCCGTTACCGTGTATCCCTCAGGCACCGTAGGCATTCGGTCGCCCCATGGTGCGGGATCGGCGATGACCATGCTGGGAAGTATGCCGCGCTTCGGTTCGGGGAGGTCGGGGTTCGCACCGTACTGTGGTGCTTGCGGTTCGGCTCCGCATGCCGCAAGCAGGGCGGCCACCGAGAGCGTCGTAAATAGGCCAGCGTATTTCATTTCCGTCCTCCCGTGCGCGGCGTGCTGAATCCCAGCCACACTGCAAGAATGGAAAGCACCATCGTAATGACCGACAGAATCAGACCGCCGGGCATGGCCGCCCAAGCGTCACGCGCGTGCATCAGGGCATTGAAGAAGCCCACGACCCACGTTGCCAGCAGCAGGACAAAATAAGGCAAGATGCCTCGGGCCCGGCGATGCGCCCGTAGCAGGTCAACCAGTGCAAAGAGAAGCGTGATACCGGTAAGTACCAGGCCGCCGACTATTAACCAGGAGGCAAAGTTGGTCCATTGAATTTGGTACGACGACACATAGGCCCAGTCGCATAGCACCGCCCCGAGAAACAGGGGGATAATGCCCGCCAGAAGTACAGCGTGGAATGGATGTATCGCTTCGGAATATCTGTGTTCGATGATTACGGCCATTGCAACTTCCTCCTTGACGGACCGGGCCAGCGCGACTAGCGTCGAATCGCACGGCAAGTTGCATGCCGTTGACCATGTTACGAAGGAGAACTCCGATTTCCACCCTGGATCTATTCGAGAATGCGCGGCGCGGCGAGCGTGAGCCGATCGGGCCCCATGCGTACATACTGCGCGGCTTCGCGCTGCCGTATGTCGACGCCTTATTGCCGGCCATTGAACACATCGAAACCGTCGCACCGTTTCGCCAGATGGTCACACCGGGCGGCTACACCATGTCGGTCGCGTTGACCAACTGCGGCCAATGGGGGTGGACCAGCGACCGACGCGGTTACCGCTACAGCGCGATCGACCCGGATAGCGGAAAACCCTGGCCGGCCATGCCGGAGAGCTTTCTCGAACTTGCGCGTGGAGCCGCTGCCGCTGCGGGCTTTCCCGACTTCAACCCCGACGCCTGTCTTATCAATCGTTATCTGCCCGGCTCGCGCCTATCGCTCCATCAAGACAAGAACGAACGCGATTTCAGCGCCCCGATCGTGTCGGTATCGTTAGGCATGAGCGCCGTCTTCCTGTTCGGCGGGCTTGAGCGCAGCGACAAGGCGGCGAAGTACCCGCTGTACCATGGCGACGTGGCCGTCTGGGGCGCTGAAGACCGGCTGCGATACCATGGCGTGATGCCCATGAAAGACGTCCCGCACGTGCTGTTAGGTAGCCGACGCATTAACTTCACCTTTCGGAAAGCCGGCTGAGGTTGCAAGAATCGGAGCGCGGCCGACGCCGTACCGCGATAAGCTGGTTAACAACTACCGGCAACAGGTCATCGCCATGAATACCGTACTCTCCCCGGCTACAACGAATTCCAACGACGAACTCAATATCGATCCAACCGCGACGCCGCGTCGGCGTGGCGTTGACTCGGGTGCGGAAGGTCGAACGCGGCGCGTCACCGACGCCTGCCGCAGTATCGAAGCGTCGGAAACGCCTCCGAGCCTCGCTCAACTCGCCGAGCAGGCCGGCATGAGCCGCTATCAATTCCATCGCCTCTTCAAAGCCGAAACGGGGCTCACGCCGAAGGCTTACGCTGCGGCGCATCGCGCTCGTAAAGTGCGCGACGAACTGAGCGCGCCAAACACGTCGATCACCGATGCGATCTACCGCGCGGGGTTCAATTCAAATAGCCGTTTTTACGAGGCTTCCGATAGCATGTTGGGCATGCGCGCGAGCGACTACCGCAAGGGCGGCACGGGCGCCACTATCCGCTTTGCCATCGGGCAATGCTCGCTGGGTGCCATATTGGTCGCGCAAAGCGAACGCGGCATTTGCGCCATTCTGTTGGGCGACGACCCCGAGGCACTGGCGCGCGACCTGCAAGACCGTTTTCCGAACGCCGACTTGCGCGGGGCGGAACCCGACTTTGAAACGCTCGTCGCGCAAGTGGTGGGTTTCGTGGAAGCACCCGCCATTGGCCTGAATCTACCACTGGATGTACGTGGCACCGCCTTCCAGCAACGGGTGTGGCAGGCCTTACAGCAGATCCCGCCCGGCACAACGGTGAGCTACACCGACATCGCCGAGCGCATCGGCGCGCCCTCCGCCGTCCGGGCCATCGCCACCGCCTGCGCGGCGAACGCTCTAGCTGTTGCCATACCTTGCCATCGCGTGGTGCGGCGCGATGGCGCGCTATCGGGATACCGATGGGGCGTGGAAAGAAAGCGCGAGCTGCTGCGAAAAGAGGCAGCCGGATCGTTTGCCCAGTGACGTTCAAAGCCGCCGAGCAGCTCGGGGCTGCATACGGCGCGTGGGGGCCTCTATAGAACGCCGGCTTATCTGCACTCATGGGCGTCCGATCCTTACTACAATGCTCCATTCACATTCGTGAATCGCTGAGATAAGGGCGGCGGCCCAATCAGCGCCTGTCGCCCGCGGAAAACATTGCCCTGAAAGCTTGATGACCACACCGGATCTGTCGAACCATACCCCCATGATGCAGCAGTATCACCGCCTTAAAGCAGAGGCCGGTGAACATTTGCTCTTCTACCGCATGGGCGACTTTTACGAGCTGTTCTACGACGACGCCGAGCGCGGCGCGCGCTTGTTGAACCTCACGCTGGCCAAGCGCGGCATGTCGAACGGCGCGCCCGTGCCCATGGCCGGCGTCCCCTTCCATTCGGTGGAGGGCTATCTCGCCCGCTTGGTGGCCATGGGTATCTCGGTGGCAATTTGCGAACAGATCGGCGAACCCGGCGCCAGCAAGGGGCCGGTCGAGCGGCAAATCGTTCGTATCGTCACGCCCGGCACGCTTACCGACGATGCGCTGCTGCCCAGCAAGGCCGACCGCATGATCGCCGCCGTCTGGACCCAGCGTAAAGGGCGAACCGAACGTTGCGGGCTGGCCTGGATGAACGTGGCCAACGGCGAATTTCGCGTGACCGAGTGCGCCGTCGACATGCTCGACACCGAGCTGCACCGTATCGACCCCGCCGAGCTCGTGTGCGCGGAAACGGCACGGGAAGGCATCACCGCCCCTGCACCGATCAGCCGTGTGCCCGACTGGCACTTCGAGTCGGACGGCGCCCGTCATGTGTTGCAAGAGCACTTCCAGGTCGATTCGCTGCAAGGGCTCGGGCTGGCCGAAGTACCGGTGGCAAGCTGCGCAGCCGGCGCGCTGTTGCGCTACGTCAGTCGTACGCAAAGTCAGGCGCTAGCTCACGTGCAGGGCATACAGGTCGACCACGGCGGCGACTACGTCGTGCTCGACCCGGCCACGCGCCGGAATCTCGAACTGACCGACACCATCAGCGGCGAAGACGGCCCGACACTGTTTTCCGTTCTCGACCACTGCGCTACGCCGATGGGCAGCCGCCTGTTGCGTCGCTGGCTGCACCACCCGCTGCGCAGCAACGCGCCGGTACGCGAGCGCCAGAGTGTCGTCACCACGTTGCTATCGCCGGTGCCCACCGATGGTTTCGATGCGCAAGACCCGCTCGACACGCTGCGTTCCAGCTTGAAACGCGTACCCGACCTCGAACGCATCGCCACCCGTATTTCCTTGCGCTCGGTTCGACCTCGCGAGCTGGCGAGCCTGCGCGATTGCCTGCAGCAGCTTCCCGAGATCACGCGCTTTCTAAGCGAGCGCTACCCCGAAGGTGACGCGTTGCATGCGCTGCAAGCCGACCTCGAACTCGACAGTGAAGTGGCCGCCCTGCTTGCACGCGCCATCGCCGAAGAGCCGGCCCAGCAGATACGCGACGGCGGAGTGTTGGCCACCGGTTACGACGCAGAGCTCGACGAGCTGCGCCGCCTGGCGACCGACAGCGGCGAGTTCCTCATGGAACTGGAAGCTCGAGAACGCGCACGCACCGGCATCCCGAACCTGCGCGTGGAATACAACCGCGTGCACGGCTTCTTTATCGAAGTGTCTCGCGGCCAGGCCGACAAAGTGCCTGACGACTACCGGCGTCGCCAGACGTTGAAGAATTCCGAACGCTACATTACGCCGGAACTGAAGACATGGGAAGACAAGGTTCTGTCGGCGCAAGAGCGTAGCCTCGCGCGCGAGAAGTGGCTGTTTGAACAGGTGTTGGATGCGCTAACCGGGCACGCCGCGGCACTGGGGTGTTGCGCCGCAGCACTTGCCCATATCGACGCGCTGGCCGCCTTTGCCGCCCATGCTCGCGACAACGACTGGGTGGCGCCGGAACTGGTTGATACGCCGGAAATTGCGATTGAAGGCGGGCGCCACCCGGTGGTCGAACGCAGCATTGAACGCTTTACCCCGAATGACTGCACGCTTAGCGCGGCCCGCCGCATGTTGCTGATTACGGGGCCGAACATGGGCGGGAAGTCGACCTACATGCGCCAGACGGCGCTCATCGCACTGCTTGCCCGCACCGGCAGCTTCGTGCCGGCGAGTGCCGCACGCGTCGGCAGCATCGACCGCATCTTCACCCGTATTGGCGCGGGCGACGATCTGGCGGGCGGGCGCTCGACCTTCATGATGGAAATGACCGAAGCCGCCGGTATCTTGCAGGCCAGCACACCGCATAGTCTGGTGCTGATGGACGAGATCGGGCGCGGCACCTCGACCTACGACGGCCTCGC
>CAZPYF010000036.1:0-14310 GCA_964590015.1 uncultured Burkholderiaceae bacterium | reverse complement strand
CCCATGCCGTGTTGCCGCCGGCTTTCAGATGGCCGATCTTCTGCTCGAGCATATCGGCCATGAGGTCGGGCATGGCCCACATGCCCTTGCCGATCTGAGCGTGGCCGCGCAGGCCGCATGCCAGGCCGGTTTGAACGTTGTTGCGCTCGTAAGCGTCGATCCAGGCGGTGCGCTTCATGTCGCCCTTGCGCACCATGGGGCCGGCTTCCATCGACGTATGGATTTCGTCACCCGTGCGGTCGAGGAAGCCCGTGTTGATGAATGCGACCCGCTCGTTCGCGGCGGCAATGCATGCCTTCAAGTTGACGCTGGTGCGGCGCTCTTCGTCCATGATGCCCATTTTGATCGTGTTGGGCTCGAGGCCCAGCAGGGCTTCGGTACGGGCGAACAATTCGTTGGCGAACGCCACTTCGTCGGGGCCGTGCATTTTCGGCTTCACGATATAGATCGATCCGGCGCGTGAGTTCTGCTTGCGTTGCAGATCGTGCATGGCGATCAACGAGGTGAAGACAGCATCCATGATGCCTTCCTGGATCTCTTCACCATCACCCACCAGAATAGCGGGGTTGGTCATGAGATGGCCGACGTTACGCACCAGCATCAGCGAGCGGCCAGCGAGCGAAACCTCGGCGCCGTCGAGGCCCGTGCAGGTGCGATCGGGGTTGAGCTTGCGGTTAAATGTTTTGCCGCCCTTGCTCACCGGCTCTTCCAGGTTGCCCTGCATCAAGCCCAGCCAGTTGCGGTACGCCAGAACCTTGTCTTGGGCATCGACCGTGGCCACCGAGTCTTCGCAGTCCATGATGGTGGTGATGGCCGATTCCATCAGGATGTCTTTCACACCGGCGGCGTCTTGGCTGCCGATGGGGTGGTTGCGGTCGACCTGAAGCTCGAAGTGCAGGCCATGATGGCGGAACACGATGGCTTCGGGAGCGGCGGCATCGCCGCGATAACCCAACAGCAGCGACGAGTCGGCGAGCGTGGTCTGGCTGCCGTTTTGCAATGTCACCTGCAAGCCGCCGTCGGCAATGGCGTAGCTTTTCGCATCGGCGTGGCTACCTGATTGCAGCGGTGCGTTCTCGTCGAGGAAACGGCGGGCGTAAGCAATGACCTTGGCGCCGCGGGCAGGGTTATAGCCGCCGGCACGCTCGGCGCCGTCGGCTTCAGAGATGGCGTCGGTGCCGTACAGCGCGTCGTACAGGCTGCCCCAGCGGGCGTTTGCGGCGTTCAAGGCATAGCGGGCGTTGGTGATCGGCACCACCAATTGGGGGCCGGCTTGATGCGAGAACTCGGCGTCGACGTTGCTCGTGGCCAGGCGCACCTCGCCAGGTTCGGGCTTGAGGTAGCCGATTTCGCGCAGAAATGCCTGATAGGCCTGGGCATCGGTGACGGGGCCGGGGTTGGCTCGGTGCCATTCATCGATGCGTGCCTGCAGCTGATCGCGCTGCGCTAGCAGTTCGCGGTTGCGCGGAGTGAGGTCGTGCACCAGGGCATCGAACCCAGACCAGAAAGCAGAGGCATCCAACCCGGTGCCGGGCAGGGCCTCGGACTCGATGAATTCATGGAGTTCGGCGGCAATCTGCAGCCGATGACGGGAGACGCGTTCTGTCATGCTGAATCCTTATGATCGATGAATGAAGTTTCATCTATTATCTATGGGGGAAAGCGATAGCTCAACGGCTTGGAGGTCAAAAGACCTTTTACCTAAAGTACAAGATACCACGTTAATCGAAGCCTATTACTTACCTGTAAGGCGATAAATAGAGTTCGTGCAAGGAGTCTTTCATGACAAATCCTTCCCAAATAGTCGGCGCCGCGTCGGCATTGCTGCTGCTAGACGGGTGGCGCGCGGTTCCTGAGCGCGACGCCATCTGTCGGGAATTCAAATTCCGGTCGTTCAACGAAGCTTTCGGCTTCATGACCCAGGTGGCGCTACAGGCAGAGAAGATGAACCACCACCCTGAATGGACGAACGTCTATAACCGGGTCACGGTGACTCTAACGTCGCATGATGTGCAGGGCGTTACGCAACGCGATGTGGCAATGGCCCTATTCATGGAGAAGCTGGTGTGATCCAGCCCACCAGCAGCGATACCGTGACTACCGACAGTACCGTGGAAAACAGCGTGGCCTGAGACGCTACTGCCGGCTCGCGATCATAGAGTTTGGCCACCATGAATGGCCCGGTGCCCACGGGAAGCGCGGCAAGCAAGACGGCCGCCGCAGCCCACATGGGGGGCATGTCGAACACCCAGGTCACCAGCACGAAGGCAAGCACCGGGTGCGCAATGAGTTTGAGCGACACAATGCGCCATACCGTCCGTCGATTTCCGCTGACACGGCTTTGCGACAGGAACAAGCCGATCGTCACCAGCGCGCACGGGCTGGCGGCCGCACCCAGCAAGTTGGTGAACTGCAGCACCGGTGCAGGCAGGGTCCAACCCATGCCCGAGACCACGAGCCCCGCGAGCGGCGAGCACACCAGCGGGTTGCGTAGCAGGGTGAGCCCGACCTTTTTCAGAGTGGAGGGCAGTGTGGCGGTGCGCTGCAGGTCGAGTTCCACCAATACGATGCTGAAAGCAAAGAGGATGCAGGCGGTGAGCAGGGTCATGATCACCACGGCGGGCAGGCTTGCTTCGCCCAGCACCATGATGCACAGTGGAATACCCATGTAGCCGGCATTGCCGTATGCGGCGGCCAGGCTCGAGAGGCTGGCATCGGCAAGACGGCGGCCCTCGCGGCGATCGGCGAAGAACGAGAGGCCGAATACCACCGCCATGGCCAATGCTGAGGCCGCGAAGAACCCGGGCTGGCGGATCTCTTCCCAGCTGATCAGGGCCATGGCCTGGAACAAAAGGGCGGGTAGCGCCATCCACACCACGAAACTGTTCAGACTGTCGGTGGCGCTGGCGCCGAGAATTCGTCGGCGGCCGGCCACGTAGCCGCCCAGTATCAAGGCGAAAAGCGGCAGCACAGCTTCAAGAATCAACGACATACTAGGAAGGCCTGAAGAGAATGCGCTATTAAAGCAATTTATCGACAGTGCAGCCAGGATTGTCATGGGCCCGCGCTATGCTCGTACAAAAGCACGCGATTAATGAACAAGGAGCAGTCGCCATGCGGCGGCGAAGAAACCGATGGATATGAACGATGATGGCATGGGGGTTATAAGCCAGCCTCCGCTGATCCCCTTCACGCGATACACCGACCCGGAGGCCGCTACCCGACGTCTCGTGGAAATCTATGATCGCAATACAGCGTTCATACGCGATGGCTTCGAGCGGTATGCGCGCGACGGCCTGCCCGCCCGCCACCGTGTGCGCGCCTGCTACCCGGCCATACGTATTCGCGTTGACACCTGGCAGGAAGTCGACAGTCGGCTTTCCTACGGCCATGTGGTTGAACCAGGTACGTATATGACCACGGTCACGCAGCCGGCGCTGTTCTTCGACTACTTGGCGGAACAGATCGGCTTGCTGGTGAGCAACCATGGCGTGCCCGTAGAGATCGGCGAATCCGACCTGCCGATTCCGCTGCACTTTGCCTTCTCAGGCGGTCAGTATGTCGATGCAGTGTTCCAAGACGACGCCCGCGGCATGGCCTTACGCGACCATTTTGATGTGCCCAATCTGGCGGTTACCGACGATGCGATCGTTAATGGCACATGGCGGGGCCGGCCGGGTGAGCCGCTGCCGCTGGCCCCGTTCACGGCCCCACGTGTCGACTACTCGCTACATCGGCTGCAGCACTACACCGCCACGGCGCCGGAACATTTTCAGAGCTTCGTGATCTTTACCAACTACCAGTTCTATGTCGACGAGTTCTGCCAGTGGGCGCGCGATACGCTCGCTCGCGAGGAAGGCGGCTATACCGCGTTGGTCGAGCCGGGTAATGTCGTCACGCGTACTGGCCCGGGCGCCAAGTCGGTGGGTTTGCCGCCCGTGCGCACGCCGCAGATGCCCTCGTATCACTTATTGCGCGACCGCCATACGGGCATCACGTTGATCAACATCGGCGTGGGTCCATCAAACGCCAAAACCATCACCGATCATGTGGCAGTGCTGCGCCCGTCGGCATGGATCATGCTTGGGCACTGTGCCGGGCTGCGTACCACTCAACGGCTCGGCGATTACGTGCTGGCTCACGGGTATGTACGAGAAGATCACGTGCTCGATGCCGACCTGCCGCTCTGGGTGCCCGTGCCACCGTTGGCCGAGATTCAGGTAGCGCTGGAAGAGGCCGTGGCGGATGTGGCGCAGCTCTCGCCATGGGAGCTGAAGCGCATCATGCGTACCGGTACGGTAGCCAGCATCGATAACCGCAACTGGGAGTTGCGTGATCATCGTGAGCCGGTGTTGCGGCTCTCGCAATCGCGGGCTATCGCGCTCGATATGGAGTCGGCCACCATTGCCGCCAACGGGTTTCGATTCAGGGTGCCGTATGGCACGTTGCTGTGCGTCTCTGACAAGCCGTTGCACGGGGAACTGAAATTGCCGGGTATGGCCAGCGACTTCTATCACACGCAGGTCACACGGCATCTGCGCATTGGTATTCGGGCGCTCGAGAAGCTGCGCGACATGCCGCCGGCCCGACTGCACTCACGCAAGCTGCGCAGCTTCATAGAAACCGCATTCAAGTAGGAGTGAAGTAATGGACCATCGCACGATAGGGCAAGCCAAGACGATTTACCTTGCGGGGTTCGATGTATTCCGGCCAGACGCCGTGGCGCACGGCGAACAACTCAAGATGCTGTGCAATAAGTATGGCTATGAAGGGCGTTACCCGCTCGACAAACAGGTGCCGCGCAATTTGCCGCCACAAGAACAGGCGCGTTGGATCAGTCGCCAGAACCTGGCGATGCTGCGCGAGTGCGACATGGTTATGGCCAATCTGAACCCCTTCCGGGGCGAAGAGCCTGATTCAGGCACGGTGTTCGAGGTGGGGTATGCCGTTGCCCTGGGCAAGCCGGTATGGGCGTATACCCACAGGGCGGCTTCGCTAGTGGAGCAAGTATCGGTGCAGCGCCTGCCGGGGGGCCGAGGCCATGTCGACCCGTTGGGCTACTCGGTGGAAGATTTCGGGCTGAATCTGAACCTGATGCTGGCGTGTTCGGTGAACGTTGTTGTGGGTTCGGCCGAAGACTGCCTACACGAGATCGACGAGTGCGGCGTGGCCGACTTGGCCACCGCCGGGCGCTGAACTACAACGCGTAGCGCCCACCGCCCGCCGTGAGGTGCACGGCGGGCGAGGTGAACCGTTTACTTCTTGCGGTTCTCGATGTCCTTCTGGGCCTGATTCACCAGGTCTTCACCGATGGTCTTCTTCCACTTCTCGAAGACGTCTTTGGTGGCATCGACAAAGGCCTGATGCTGAGCCGGGGTGAGCGACGTAACCGTTACGCCATTGCCTTCGATCTCTTTCAGCATTGAAGAGTCTTCGGGCGTGACACCTTTGCGCGCGATCACGATTTCTTTTTCGGCGGCTTCGATGGCCGCTTCACGCACGATCTTGCGATCTTCATCGGTCCAGGATTCCCAGACCTGCTTGTTCACCACGAAAATCAGCGGGTCTGCCACGTAGTTCCAGAGTGTCAGGTACTTCTGGCCCACGTTGTGCAGCTTGGCACCGGTGTAGATCGAAAGCGGGTTTTCTTGGCCGTCGACCGCGCCGCTCGCGAGCGCCGGTTGGGCATCAGCCCAGCTCATCTGTGTGGGGTTGGCACCCAGCGCGGTGTACGTGTCGATGTACAGCGGTGAACCCACCACACGCAGCTTGAGGCCCTTCAGGTCGGCCGGTTCCTTGATCTCATGCTTGGAGTTGCTGAGCTGGCGATAGCCGTTTTCGCCCCAAGCAAGCGGCACGACGCCCGCTTTCTCGAGGCGCTGGAACAGCTGCTTACCCACTTCGCCATGAATGAGCGCGTCGATAGCCGCATAGTCGGGCATCAGAAAGGGCAGCGAGAACAGGTTGAGCTCTTTGATTTGCGGCGACCAGTTGATGGTGGAGCCCACGGCCATGTCGATCACGCCCTGGCGAATGGCGTTGAATTCGCGGGTTTGATCGCCCTGCACCAGAGAAGTACCCGGGTAGATCTTGATGTTGATTCGGCCGTCGGTGCGCTCGCGCACGAGGTCAGACCAGATTTCTGCGCCTTGGCCCCACGGGAATGTGGTGCCGACCACAATCGAAAGCTTGTATTCCGACTTGTAGTTGGGTGCGGCGGACGCGGCGGTGGGTGCAACGGCCAGTGCCGCGAGCGTGCAAGTTACGGCACCCAATAGTGAACGAATTTTCATGATGTCTCCTTTAGCCTCGGTCAGAAGCCCAGGTAGCGAGGCAGCCACAGGGCAAGTTCGGGGAATGTAATGATCAGCAGCAGTACGGCAAAAACGGAAACCAGCAGCCAGGTGACCCATCGGAACGTACTTTCTATGGGCACCAGGGCAATACGGCACGACACCATCAGGTTCACCGCCAGCGGTGGGGTGAACTGGCCCAGCGCGACCATGATGGTGAGTATCACGCCGAACCACACGGGATCCCAGCCATAGGCATTGGCAATGGGTAAGAGCAGCGGAACAAAGATCAGGAAGATGGAGATTCCGTCGAGGAACATGCCCACGACGGTGAGCAGGATAATGATGAGCGCCATGACGCCGTACTCGCCAATACCCGAGCCGATGATGGCGCGCGTGATCGGGTCGATCACGCTCAGCGTGGAGAGCGCATACGCGAAGATGCCCGCGAGCGAAACCACCAGCATAATCACCGCCGACAGTTCGGCCGCCTCGCGCAGAATAAGGAAGAGATCGCGTATGCGGATGGTGCGATGGATCACCATGCCCACGAACAGCCCGTAGAAGACGGCCACGACGGCGGCTTCGGTGGGGGTGAAATACCCCATGCGCATGCCGCCCAGTATGATGACCGGCGCGGCCAAGCCCCAGATGGCCTCATACAGGCTGCGCCAGAAGGGCGGTCGCGCCAGTTCGCGCTCGGCCTGCCCCATGTTGTGCACGCGAGCCAGCCATACGGCCGGAACGATTAACGCAATGCCCACCAACATGCCGGGAATCAGGCCGGCGGCGAATAGGGCGGGCACCGAAGCCTGCGGAACCAGTACCGAGTACACGATGAACGCGATGGAAGGCGGAATGAGGATGTCGGTGGCAGCACCGGCGCCCACAATGGTGGCGGCGTACGGCCCGGGATACCCGGCGCGCTTCATGGCCCCGATCATGACGGCGCCGACCGCAGCGGCGCACGCCGGCCCCGAACCCGAGATGCCCCCTAGAAACATGGCTACCGCGATGGTGACCACCGGCAGCATGCCGGGGCCCCGCCCCACGATGCTTACGGCGAAATTCACCAACCGCGACGCGACGCCGGAGCGGTCGAAAATGGAGCCCACCAGCACGAACATGGGAATGGCCAACAGGGGGTACTTGGCCAGCCCCGCGTAGAAGCTTTGGGGTACGGCCATCAAGCCGAACCACTGCGTGTCGAGGTTCGAGAGAGCAATAGCGAACGAGCCGGCGAGCCCCAGGGCCACTGCCACCGGCACACCGATGGCCATCAACACCACGAAGCTGCCAAATAGCAGCGCTGTAATCATCGGGGCCCTCGCATCAGGCGCTGCAACATGCCCCCGAGTCGCAAGGTGATGACAATGGAGAGAACCGGCACCCAGATCGAATACCACCAAGTGGGCACACCGATGGCGGGCGAGGTATCGCCCCATGTGTATTCGTCGTAAACCATGCGCCCCGAGAGAATCGTAAGCCCGACGAAGAACAGCACCGTACAGAGCGTGGCGATGATGGCCATCCACCGCTGGCGATTACGCGGCCCGGCATCGGCCAGGAACTCGATACGGATGTGCTGGGCACGAACAAAGGCCGTTGCCCCGGCGGTCATGGTGACCACGATGAGCAGGAAGATAGAGAATTCTTCGGTCCAGGCGAACGAGGTATTGGTGAGGTAGCGCACCAATACGTTGGCAAACGTGATGAGTGCCAAGAGGGCCATCGACAGCACAGAGACCCAGTCTTCAAAGACGAGCGGAATTCTGACCGGCGGGGAGGCGGTGGACGCGGTCGGTGGGGCCTCGGGGGTGGACTCGGACATGGATATCGAAAAACACTAAACCGGCGTCATGCTAGCGGTTGACGCCGGTTTCCGCATTTGGTGCTTACCCTTTCGCTTTCCGTTTCTTCGGCAATGCCAGCATGGTGCCCCGGCACTCCGACGCGCCGCACAGGCAGCGATACTGTTCACGTAGCTTCTTGGTTTTTCGCCCTTCGATCACAAGCGCATAATCGAAGAAGAGTTCTTCGCCCTGGGCGATATCGCGCAGGCTATAGATATAAAGCCGCGATCCGTCTTCATTCTCGCGCGCTTCACAGTTGGGGCTGCACGAGTGATTGATCCAGCGTGCGGCATTGCCGCGCTGGCCGCCGTCGATGATCTTGCCGTTGCTCAGGGAAAAGAAGAAGGTGTGATTCGGGTCGTCGGGGCTGTAAGAAGGCAGCTCGTCGGCTTCCTCGGGCGTGATGCGCTTGCCGCGGTATTCGATGATGCACGTGTCTTCAGGAATGTCGCACGCAGCAAATACGCCTTTTCCATGCAATGGAGAAGGGCGGACAACATGCCATGCGGGGGCGTTGCTACGGGGCATTGAACGGCTCTGGGCAGACAAAAGCACTACACTTTAAGCAATCTTCGGAAAACTGGTCATAGGATACCGCGTGAAACCCTCCGCAAGCACCGAGCCTGATCGGCTCGATGGCGCGCAGCGCATGCTACAGACACTCATCGATCTGGGTGTTGACACCATTTTTGGTTACCCCGGCGGCGCCGTGCTGCCGTTGTACGACGCACTGTATTCAGAGCCGCGCATTCGGCATGTTTTGGTACGCCATGAGCAAGGTGCCGTGCATGCCGCTGAAGGTTACGCGCGTTCAACCGGCAAGGCCGGGGTCGTGCTGGTGACGTCCGGCCCGGGCATGGCCAACACCACCTCGGGCTTGCTCGATGCCTTGTGCGACTCCATACCCGTACTGTGCATCAGCGGCCAGGTGGCCACGTCGGCCATTGGCACCGACGCCTTCCAAGAATGCGACGCAGTAGGCATTTCGCGGCCCGTTACCAAGTGGAATGCGCAGATCCGCCGTGGCGAAGACATCGCCGCGATGACGGCGAAGGCGTATCGGCTCACTACGCAAGGCCGGCCGGGCCCCGTGCTGATTGACTTCCCCAAAGACGTGCAGATTGCCGACGCGCCACCGCTCACGCCCGATGACGACGCTGAAACCGGTGTGGCGTCGACCGATCTGGCGAACCCTACGCTCGAAGCGGCGGTGAAGCGGGCCGCCGGGCTTATTGCCAATGCGAAGCGGCCGGTTTTCTACGGAGGCGGTGGGCTGATCAACTCAGGCGTCGACGCGTGCGAAACCTTTACTAGCCTGGTTCAAGAGCTCGGCGCGCCGTGTACCTTGACCCTTATGGGCCTGGGCGCCTTCCCAGCCGATGATGAGCGCTTCATCGGCATGCTCGGCATGCACGGCACGCTGGAAGCCAACCTGGCCATGCATCATGCCGACCTCATCATCTGCGTGGGCGCGCGTTTCGACGACCGCATCACGGGCCGCCTGTCGGACTTTTGCCCGCATGCCAGTAAGATTCATATCGATATTGACCCGGCCTCCATCAATAAGGTGGTGCGGGCCGATGTCGCCATGGTGGGCGATTGCTATCCGTTGTTGCGCGCCTTGCGCAAGGAAGTGGCGGCGCTTGAGCTGCCCACTGATCGTCTGGATGGCTGGTGGGAACGCATCGGCGTCTGGCGCGCGCGCGACTGCCTGGCGGTAACCCCCTCTACCGAGCACATCTTGCCGCAACATCTCATGCAGCGGCTGGGCATGTTGCTCGACGGCCGCGATGCCATCGTCTCTACCGATGTGGGCCAGCACCAGATGTGGGCGGCGCAGTATCTGCGATTCTTACGGCCGAACCGCTGGCTTACGTCAGGCGGCGCCGGCACCATGGGCTACGGGCTTCCCGCCGCCATCGGCGCGCAAATAGCCCACCCCGACCGGCTGGTCGTGTGCGTGAGCGGCGACGCCTCGGTGCTCATGAATATCCAGGAGATGGCCACCGCCACCCAGCACCGCGCGCCGGTGAAGGTCGTGCTGTGCAACAACCGGCATATGGGTATGGTGCGCCAGTGGCAGGAGCTCATACACGACGGCCGCTACAGCCACAGCTATAACGATTCCCTGCCCGACTTTGTCGCGCTGGCGCGAGCATTCGGCTGGGAAGCTGAGCGCGTCGACGATCCGGCCGAGCTCGATGCCGCGCTGGCTCGCTGTCTGGCGGCCCAGGGGCCGTATTTCCTCGATGTGGCCGTGTTGGCACAAGAGAACTGCTTTCCCATGATGCCGGCCGGCTACGGCCATCAGCAGGTCATGCTTTCCGAAGACAACTGGTACGTCGAAGACTGAACTTTGGCGAAAACCCCGATATCTGCTGTTCAGGCGCTTTGCCATAATCACGTGATCGTCTCGCTGCGAACTTTTCGCAGCTCCGTCATCCGAAGTAACAAGGAACTCTCCATGCGTCCCAACTGGTTCACGAAACTGCTCACCGCTGCCTGCGTGGCCGGCGCCTTCATCGCAACGCCCGCTGCAGCCAAGAACCTCAAGTTCGCCTACGCGCTTTCCACCAACTCGCACTATGGTGCGGGCGCCGATGCTTTCGTGAAATCGCTGGAAGCCGACCTCCCAGGGAAGTTCACGGTCGAGCAGTTCCCCAACAGCGCACTTGGCGGCGAGCGCGAAGTGCTGGAAGGCCTGCAGCTGGGCACCATCGACCTGGCCATCGTCTCGACCGGCGCAACGGTGAACTTCGTTCCCGCCACCGGCGTCTTCGACATCCCGTTTCTATTCCGCGACCTGCAGCACGCCCGTAAGGTGCTCGACGGCGAAATCGGCCAGAAGTTGCTGGCTGAATTCTCCAAGCGTGGGTTGGTGGGTCTGGCCTGGGGCGAACAAGGTTTTCGCCAGCTCACGAACAACGTGCGTCCGGTCGCCACACCCGCCGACGCCAAGGGCCTGAAAGTACGCACCATGGAGAACCCCATCCATATCGCGGCGTTCCGCGAGCTGGGCATTCTCGCCACGCCCATGGCCTGGCCTGAAGTGGCCACTGCCTTGCAGCAAGGCACCATCGACGGACAAGAAAACCCCATGTCCGTCATTGTCTCGGCCAAGCTGCCGCAACTGCAGAAGTATCTCTCGCTCACTTCGCACGTTTACGGCCCGGCCGTAGTACTGGGCTCGCCGTCCAGCTACGACGGCTTGTCCGACGCCGAGAAAGACGCCTTCAAGAAGGCCGGCCACGCCGCCGCAGTGGCGATGCGCGCCTATGTCGATAACGTTGAGCAAAGCGGTATTGAAGAAGTGAAGAAGGGCGGCATGGAAGTAAACCAGGTCGACCATTCCGCCTTCTCGCAAGCGCTTGAGCCCGTGTACCCGCAGTACTACAAGCAGTTTGGGAAAGAACTCGTCGAGTCGATTCGCAATACTCAATAAGGGCATCTGAACGCAACAGGGCCGGCTTGCGGGGCCGGCCCTTGTGTTTGCTGCAGTTGCCTTCCCCCCGCCTAACGTCATCTCGGCCTTATTTTGAAAGTCGTTAACCTTCTTGATCGCAGCCTGTTCCGGTTCGTGTCGATCATCTGCCAGCTTCTGCTCTTCTCGGCGGTGGCGGCCGGCTTTTACCAGGTTATTTCCCGCTTCATCCTGCAATCACCTGCCGACTGGAGCGAGGCCTGGACTCGCTCTTCGCTCATCTGGACAGTCATGCTGGGTTTGTGCCTGGCGTTTCGCCAGGGGGCGATGCTGAGCGTCGAGATGCTGCATGCCGCCCTGAAAGGGCGCGCGCGCCGCTGGCTCGAGCACGCGATCATGGTGGTGTGCGTGAGCTTCCTGGGCTTCATGGCCTGGGTCGGCGCCCAGATGACTTGGCGGGTGCGCTTTCAGGCGCTGGCCAGCTTGGAATTTTCCATTTCCTGGATCTACATTGCCATTCCCATCGGCATGAGCCTGGCCATTGTGGGCGTGCTCGCCCGCTGGGCCGATACTTCCGAACCGCCACCGGTCGACGACACGGTGATCTGATGCCCGCCGCCGGCACCTTGCCCATAATGAATTACCGCAGCACCTTGCAGGAAGTGTCATGTCGCACCTGATGATCATATCGATGCTGGTCTTCTTCGTGCTGTCGGTGCCCGTTGCGGTATCGATCGGCCTGGCCAGCCTGTTGGGTGTAGGGCACGAAGGCATGACCTGGCTGGTCGTAGCGCAGCAAATTTACGCCGCGCTCGATAAATATCCGCTCGTGGCCGTGCCGTTCTTCATTCTCGCCGGCAATCTGATGGAGGCCGGCGGTATTTCAGAGCGCATGGTCGACTTCGCCAAGAGTCTGGTGGGCGGCCTGCAGGGTGGGCTCGCCATCACCTGCGTGCTCACCTGCATGATTTTCGCTGCTGTGGCGGGCTCCAGTGTGGCCACCACGTTCGCCGTGGGGGCGATTCTCATTCCAGCCATGTTGCGCCATGGCTATCCCAGGCCGTTTGCAGCCTCGCTTCAAGCCTCAGCCGCCGAGCTGGGGGTGGTGATTCCGCCCTCGGTGCCCATGATTCTGTTCGCCGTCTCAACCGATACATCGGTGGGTGAACTCTTCATTGCGGGCGTCGGCCCCGGCATTCTGATCGCGGGCGCGCTCATGCTGTACGTGTGGCTGTATGCCAAGCGCTATGGCTACGGCAAAAATGACGGCGTGGGCCGCCTGCCAGTAGGAGCATCGTTTCGGCGCGCCTGGATGGCGTTATTGATGCCGGTGATCATTTTGGGCGGCATTTATGGCGGCGTCTTCACACCTACCGAAGCCTCGGCCGTTGCCGTGGTGTATGCCTTGTTTGTCGGCATTTTCGTGTACCGGCGCCTAAATTTTAAGACCCTGTCACGCACCTTCCACCGCTCGGTGATCTCGACAGCGGTGATCATGTTCATCATTGCCAATGCCGGCGTGTTCGGCTTCCTGCTGAACCGCGCGGGTATTCCTCAGGCATTGGGCGATTGGCTCTCGGTATTGTTCACCGACAAGTACACGTTCCTGCTGGGCGTGAACGTGGCGCTGTTCCTTATCGGCATGTTTATCGAGACGTCGGCGTCGGTCGTCGTGCTCGCGCCTCTGTTGCTGCCGGTGGCCATGCACTTCGGCGTCGACCCGGCCCATTTCGGCGTGATCATGGTGGTGAACCTGGCGCTCGGTATGGTCACGCCGCCGTTCGGTGTGAACCTGTTTGCGGCGTGTACGGTGGCGCAGATTTCAATCGAGCGGCTGATACGCACGCTTATTCCCTTCGTGCTGGTGATTCTCGCCTGCCTGATGTTGATCACTTATGTGCCGCAGATCTCGCTATTCTTCAAGGAACTGGTGTACGGCTGATTTAGAACGGTGGGTCGTCGTCGTCGTGATCGGCGGTGGCCACAGGCGCGGCGGCGCCTGCTGCCGCTGACTTGGCCGTCTTTTTAGCCGCCGTTTTCGTGGCGGTTTTCTTCGCCGCCTTCTTGGCTGCCTTCTTTGCTGTTTTCTTAGCCGCTGATTTCTTCACTGCGCCCGTGGTGGTGCCGTCCGCCGCAGCGGCGGTCTTGGCCGCGGTTTTGCGACCCGGTTTCTCGGGGCGCGGCTCGAACTCGAAGCCGATCTTGCCGTCTTTTTGCGTAACGAGAAACGCCTTGAATTTGCGGTTGGTACGCGAAGACACAAAATTGGTCAGGAGATCGGTCTTGCCTTCGGCCAGCAGCTTGCGCATCTGGTCGGGCTCGATTTCTTGCTGAAGAATCACTTTTCCGCTGCGGAACGTGCACGACTTCTCGGGCCCTACCGACTTTTCGCAGACATAATTCATGCCGTGTTCGAACACAGCATGCGCGCACTTCGGGCATCGCCCAAGCGGCGTCTGACCTGAGAAGTCGACGGGCACATCGCTTTCGTCGTCTTTCTGGCCGAAATCGAATTCCAGCTTGTGCTCATCGGTAATGCGTAGCAGGGCGGCAAAGGGGCGCCCCATCTTGCTGATGAAGCCCGACAGCGGCCCCAGCTCGCGCTTCTGAAGCAGTTCTTCCACTTCCGGAATTTCGAACGTGCGCCCGCCGGGGTGTTTGCCGATCGAGAAGTCGCATTGCGTGCAGGCGTAGCGGCGGTAGTTTTCTTTGACCACCCCACCGCATTTCGGGCAGGGCGAGG